>CATKZA010000205.1 GCA_949841235.1 uncultured Clostridiaceae bacterium | reverse complement strand
GTACCAACACCGCCACCGGTCTAGCCTCTAAACCATTTTGAATTTCAATCTTCATTTTCTTGGTCATCATTTTTTTTCCTCCTTCTGCAAGGGAGCTTACCATAGGATGCGTTATAAATGACAACAAGTGAATCCTAACCATCCCTTTTCTCCCTCATCTGATCCGCAATATGACTGATTTTGCGCAGACGATGATTCACGCCGGACTTGCTAATCGGCGGCGACAGCATCTGCCCCAGTTCCTGCAGGGAACTGTCCGGATACTCCAGCCGCAGCTGTGCAACTTCCCGAAGCCCGTCTGCTAGTTGGCTAAACCCCAAATGGCATTGGAGATACCTAATATCCTCTATCTGCCTCGCCGCAGCGGTGACAGTCTTATTAATATTGGCCGTCTCGCAATTTACCTGCCGGTTCACAGAATTGCGCACCTCCTTCAATATGCGCACGTTCTCCAATTCCATCAAGGCCACATGAGCCTCCATGACATTGAGAAAATCCACGATCTGGGAACCTTCCTTCATATATAGCACATAATATTTCTTGCGCTCCACGATCTTTGCCGCCACGCCAAAACTGGCAGAAAGCGTCTGCAGCTGCCTGGCATACTCCAGGGACTGCACTGCGATCTCCAGATGGTACGCCTTCTCAGGATTGGTGATGGACCCCGCCACCAGAAAACTCCCCCTGAGATACGCTCTCTTACAGCAAGTATTCTGCACCAGCCTCTGATGAACCTGCTGGAAGCCTCCCCATAGGTTTCCCGCTTCATCTAGCATCTTGATTGCCTTGAGAATCAGAATGACAGCCTTCTTCTCACGGACAAACAAAGAATACCTGATGCTGGACAAACGCACATTATGGTTCCTCACCATAACATCCACATGTACTTTAAATGTATTCCTTAATAATGTATAGGATTTTTCCGCTACTGTCAAGTTCTCTGTATAGATTCCCAAAAAGAGAATGCCATCCTCCTCCTGCCGAATCCTGCCGCACAGATGAAAAATCGCCGCAAACTCTGCGATGCAGCAATGCCTGGCACTGCTCTGCTGCCTGGCAATCTCCTCCTTTACCCTGCTCGAAAAAGACATAACCTCCTCCTGTCTTCCAGCTCGCCCGGGGACAGACCACAATGAAATCCTATCGCCCTATTTACGAAATTGTTACTGTTCACGGCTTCACCGTTCCTGTAACAAGCAGTGTCTTACGGCACTGAAATGCACAACTACTTCTCGATATCCCGGTGCTCCACCTTCATGCCGTAGGGCAGTTTTTCAAGATTTTTCGCCAGCATGTTGGCAATGGACACGGAGCGATGCTTTCCCCCGGTACACCCCACCCCGATGACCAGCTGGTTCTTGCCCTCGATGACATAATTGGGAATCAGGAAGCTAATCATCTGGAACAGCTGCTTGGAAAATATCTGCGCCGGCTCCGCCCCCATGACAAATTCATAGACCTCCCTGTCATTTCCGGTGAGATGCTTTAATTCCGGAATATAGTATGGATTGGGCAGGAAGCGCACGTCAAACACCAAGTCCGCATCCTCGGGTATCCCATATTTGAAGCCAAAGGAAAGGATAGTGACAAAGAAATTCTCATACTCCCCCCGCTCCAGAAAGATTTTGTCAATCTCCTGCTTCAATTCCCGGATCAGCATATGGCTGGTATCCAAAATATAGTCAGCATGCTTCTTAATGTCCGCCAATTCCGCCCGCTCTGCCTCAATCGCCTTGTCCACCCTGCCCTGCAACGCCAGAGGATGGTTCCTCCTCGTCTCCTTGTACCGCTTAATCAGCACATTATTATCCGCCTCCAGGAACAAGATCTCATAGTGATACCCCGACTCCTTCATGGCCTCCACGATATCCCCCACCTGGGACAGCCCCTCCAGATTCCGGATATCAATGCCCAGAGCCACGCCGTCCACCTGCTTCGCCTCCCGCATGAACACCTTGGTCATGCCGGAAATCATCTGCACCGGAAGATTGTCAATGCAGAGGTATCCAATATCCTCCAGCATGCGGAGCACCGAACTCCTCCCCGCCCCGGACATCCCTGTAACTATCACAAACCGTACCATTCCAACCTCACTTTACAACTTTCACTTCCAATTCCAGCGTCACGCCAAACATCCTCTTCACCGTCTCCTGCACATGGGAAATCACCTTCATCGCCTCCTCAAAGGTTCCATCTCCCACATTCACCACAAAGCCGCTGTGCTTGTCAGAAACCATCACGTCCCCTATGCGGTATCCCTTCAGCCCGGCATCCTCGATCAGCCTTCCCGCATAATATCCCTCCGGCCTCTTAAAGGTGCTGCCCGCACTGCCATGCTCCAATGGCTGCTTCTCCCGCCTCCTGCCGTTCAGTTCCTTCATCCGTGCAAAAATCTCCTTGGCATCTCCCGGGGCAAAGGCAAATAGCGCCCACAGAACCACGCATCCCTCCTTCTGGATGATGCTGGTGCGGTAACCAAGTTCCAAAGCCTCTCTGTCCAGAAAGGCCTCCCTGCCATCAGGCATGAGAAGCATGGCGCCCAGAATGCAGTCTTTCATCTCTCCCCCGTAGGCACCGGCATTCATGGTGACGGCTCCCCCCAGCGTGCCTGGAATGCCGGAAGCGAAGGCAAAGCCATCCAATCCCCTCTCCGCCAGGGCATTTGCCATAGTAGACAGAAGAATCCCGGAAGCCGCCTTCACAAACGTCTTTCCCTCCAGAGCATATTTTTCTCGGAAATCCTCCCCCGGAAACTCCGATGCCGCCATCTGCTTTTCCTGCTCTGCGGAAAGAAAGACCAACTGATCCAGAGGCGTTTTTCCCTGAGGCGCATCGTATGATTTCCCAGTCATATGGGTGGAAATCATCACGCCCCGGTATCCCTCGTCGCTCACCAAGAGATTGCTCCCATTCCCCATCAGAAAATAAGGAGCTTGCTCCTCCCGGAGATACCTCACCAATTCCGCCAGATCCTCCACCGTCTCAGGAGCCGCGAAATAGGCGGCCGGACCCCCGATGCGGAATGTGGTATGCCTGCCCATCGGCTCCTGCTCCCACACGCAGCCATCCCCCACGATTCGTGCCAGTTCTTCCCTGCCCAAAGGATTCCACCTCCCTCTATATCCTCTCGATAAATCTCATAAAGGCCTGCTGCCCCGCCGGATCATTCTTATACACCCCGGCATGCTCCAGCACCTTCATAAACACCACGCCAATCTCTTTCTGGAGGATTTCCTCCACATTTTCCTCCGTAATGTCATAATCCGGCAGAAATCCTTCTACCCAATCCGCATGCTTTGCCAGCTCCTCATCCCCCCGGATGTCCCTGCCCTCCAGAATGAACCGAGCGAGACGCTTCATCTCATCTTTCAGCCTTGCCGGAAGCACGGCCAGCCCCATCACCTCAATGAGGCCGATATTCTCTTTCTTAATATGGTGCAGTTCCTGATGGGGATGGTACACCCCTAAAGGATGCTCCTCTGTTGTAATATTATTCCTGAGTACCAAATCCAATTCATACTTCCCATCCCTCCTGCGGGCAATGGGCGTAATGGTATTGTGAGGCTCCCCCTCCGTCTCCGCAAAGACAAAGGCCTCCTCGTCGGTATATTTCCTCCAGCTGTCCAGAATATGGGCGGCCGCTTTCACCAGAGTTTCCCCATCCCGGTGGCGAATGCGAATCACCGACATGGGCCACTCCACGATGCCAGCCTCCAGTCCTTCATATCCCGGAATCGTCACCTCTTTCCTGATGCCGGCCCGCTCCATGGCAAATTCATAATGGCCGCCCTGGAAATGCTCGTGAGCCAGAATAGAGCCTCCCACGATAGGCAGGTCTGCATTGGAACCCACGAAATAATGGGGAAACTGCCTGACGAAATCCAGCAGCTTCCGAAATGCGGATTCGTCTATCTTCATGGGCGTATGTTCTGTATTAAATAATATACAATGCTCATTGTAATATACATAGGGAGAATACTGCAATCCCCACTGCCCCCCGTCAATGGTCACGGGAATCACCCGGTGATTCTGGCGGGCGGGATGGTTCACCCTCCCCGCATAGCCCTCGTTCTCCTTGCATAGAAGGCACTTGGGATAGGCGCTCTGCGGTGCATTCTTCGCCGCCGCAATGGCTTTGGGATCCTTCTCCGGCTTGGATAGGTTGATGGT
>CATKZA010000204.1 GCA_949841235.1 uncultured Clostridiaceae bacterium | reverse complement strand
TGACATACCCGCAAACCGTATCAAGCTCCACGCCTTTGTATGTAAGTTTTGCTTCATCTGCGCTTTCTTTTCTGGTCCGTTTCAGAACTGCGGCAATATGCGCAAGCAGAACCGGAGCGTTAAACGGCTTCGTAATATAATCATCCCCGCCTTTTAACATTCCGTTTAATTCATCCATAGAATCCGTTCTGCTTGTCACAAAAATAATAGGGACATCTGACACTTCCCTTAGCTTTTGACATAGAAAAAAGCCGGATTCTCCCGGCAGATTAACATCCAGCAGCACAAGATCCGGCTGAAATCTTATGACCTCTTCTACAGTTTTTTGAAATTCTGTCAGCGCTGTCACCTCATATAATGCATTTTCTAATAGCTGCTTTAACTCCTGACGAATAGCAGGATCATCTTCTATAATTAAAATATTCATTTGAACCTCTCCTTAGAGCGCAAAAAACCCTGAAAATGCCCACTTTATAGGATTTTCAGGGGTTTTAACTACATTTTCATTTATGAGATTACTGTCCCATCTGTGCAGCCACCTCTGCCGCAAAGTCCTCTTCCTTCTTCTCAAGACCTTCACCAGTCTCAAAGCGGATAAACTTCGTCACATTCAGCTTGCATCCCTCTGCCTTTGCCACAGACTCCACATACTGCTTTACATTTTCCTTGTTTTCAGCCTTCACATAAGCCTGCTCTAAGAGGCAAACCTCCTTGAGTTCCTTATTCAGGCGGCCGATAATCATCTTCTCGATAATATTATCTGGCTTGCCATCATTCTTAGGATCATTCTTTGCCTGTGCCAGAAGCACCTGCTTCTCACTCTCCTTGTACTCCTCGTCCACATCGTCAGAAGAGACATACTTAGGATTCAGTGCAGCAATCTGCATAGCCACATTCTTCAAGCACTCTTTTACGCCATCGCTGTCGCTATCCGTATCAGCCACCACCAGCACGCCAATCTTGCCGCCAGCATGAATATAGGACACTACCATTCCATCAGTCTCCACCTTCTCAAAACGGCGGATATTCATGTTCTCGCCAATCTTGGCAATCATTGCCTTCAGCTTGTCCTCCACCGTGCCCGCATCCTCTGCGGCCCAAGGCTCTGCAAGAAATGCCTCGATATCTGCTGCCTTCGTCTGTCTCGCCTGAGAAGCCACCTGGGCAACAAACTCTTGGAAAATCTCATTCTTTGCCACGAAATCCGTCTCAGAGTTTACTTCTACAATAGATGCGCTCTTTCCGCAATCGCACACCTCCACTGCCACAACGCCCTCTGCCGCAATGCGGCCGGACTTCTTGGCAGCCTTGGCAAGACCATTCTCCCTCAGCCACTCCACTGCCGCATCCATGTCTCCATCAGTATTCGTAAGCGCCTTCTTGCAATCCATCATGCCGGCAACAGTCATCTCCCTTAATTCCTTCACCTGTGAAGCTGTAATAGCCATGTCTATTTCCTCCAAATCATCATCTAATCTATTTTGCGTACTATGCCTCTGCCTCTTCCACGGAATCCCCCTCTGCCGGAGCATCCTCCATGGACACGCCCTGATTTGCCTCAATGACTGCGTCAGCAATCGTGGAAACAATCAGCTTCACTGCCCTGATCGCATCATCATTTCCGGGAATGACATAATCAAGCTCCTCCGGATCACAGTTGGTATCTGCGATGCCAACCAACGGAATCCCCAAGGTATGAGCCTCCTGGATGCAGATTCTCTCCTTCTTGGGATCAACCACGAAGATCACGTCCGGAATCTTCTTCATCTCCTTGATGCCGCCAAGGTTCTTCTCCAGCTTATCCCATTCCTTCTTCAGGCCAATGACTTCCTTCTTGGGAAGCACGTCAAAAGTGCCGTCCTCAGACATGGTCTCGATGGCCTTGAGCCGCTTAATCCTAGTCTGGATCGTCTTGAAGTTGGTGAGCATGCCGCCCAGCCATCTCTCATTTACATAGTACATGCCGCAGCGCTCAGCCTCAGCCTTGATAGAATCCTGCGCCTGCTTCTTCGTACCCACGAACAAAATCGTACCGCCATCTGCCACGATGTCCTTGACCGCATTATACGCAGTATCCACCATGCCTACGGACTTCTGCAGGTCAATGATGTAAATGCCATTGCGCTCCGTGTAGATGTACTCAGCCATCTTAGGGTTCCATCTTCTTGTCTGATGTCCGAAATGAACACCGGCTTCCAGCAACTGCTTCATTGAAATAACACTCATCTTACTACCTCCATCTGGTTTTTTGCCTTCCATATGCTTCCAAACGCAAGACCCAAATCGGCACCATTACGCAATCCGCATATGTGATTTCTATTGCTGCTTGCATGCCGCGGCAAATGGGCAAAATCCACCCAAGGGCAATCCCCCAAGGGCAAACCCCTTTTTACACGACACGAATCAGATTATAGCACAAAATAATTCCCTTGACAAGACTACCATCCCAGAATCTTCTCCACCGTCCTCTGCATGTCCCCCGTCTCGCACACAAGGTCGTGAAGCACGGGAGCCGTGCGGATTTCCTCTACAGCCCTTGGAATCCTGGTGCCAGAGGTGCTGCTGAGTTCATCAATCAGGGCGAAATCATCCATCCCCACAAACTCCTCGTCAATGGCAGCCATCACGCTGGTGGCGAATTTATAAGGGCTGGCAGTGGAGGCAATGACCGTCTTGGCACCATCCTCTGTAGATTCCTGATACTCATGGTACACCGCAGATGCCACGGAGGTGTGCGTATCCATCACATAGCCCGTCTTTTCATATACCCGGCGAATCTCCCGGGCGCATTTTTCCTCATCTGCCCAGCCTCCCACGAAATCCTTCATGCGGCCCTTCATCTCATCCGTCACAGCATATTTTCCCTTTGTGGTCAAATCTTCCATCATCTTCTTCGTAGTCTTCCAGTCCTCCCCGGCAATCTGATAGATCAGCCGCTCCAGATTGCTGGAAATCAGAATATCCATGGAAGGAGACGTGGTAAGAATAAACTCCCGGTTCCTGTCATAGACCCCTGTCTCAAAGAAATCATACAGCACCTTATTCTCGTTGGAGGCGCAGATCAGCTTCCCCACGGGTATCCCCATGTTCTTCGCATAATATGCCGCCAGGATATTGCCAAAATTTCCTGTAGGCACCACGAAATTCACTGCCTCTCCCATCTCTACCGCCCCCCTGCCCAGCAGGCGGGTATATGCATACACATAATAGACCACCTGGGGCACGAGACGGCCGATATTGATAGAGTTGGCAGAGGAAAACTGATAGCCCTTGCCCGCCATGGCCTCGGCAAGCTCCTTATTATTGAACATGGCCTTCACGCCGCTCTGGGCATCATCGAAGTTTCCTGTAATCCCCACCACCTTGGTGTTGGCTCCCTTCTGGGTCACCATCTGCCGCTCCTGGATCGCGCTCACGCCATTTTTCGGATAAAAGACGATGATGCTCGTCCCCTCCACGTCGGCAAAGCCAGCCAGCGCCGCCTTGCCCGTATCTCCGGAAGTGGCAGTCAGGATCACGATCTCATTGGTGATATGGTTTTTCTTTGCGGATGTGGTGAGGAGGTGGGGCAGAATAGACAGAGCCATATCCTTAAATGCAATCGTGGCACCGTGGAACAATTCCAGATAATATACCCCATCCTTTTCCGCCATGGGTGCAATCTCCTCCGTGTCAAACTTGGCATCATAAGCCCGGCGGATGCAATTTTTCAATTCCTCCTCCGTGAAATCTGTCAAGAACAGCCTCATGACCTCGTAAGCCACCTCCTGATAGCTCATCTCTGCCAATTTCCCAAGGGGCATCTCCAATTTCGGAATGCCAGAAGGCACAAAAAGCCCCCCGTCATCTGCCAATCCCTTCAAAATCGCCTGGGATGCCGTCACCGGCTCCTGATCACTCCTGGTACTTCGATACATCATCTCCATGATTCGCCTCCATATTTCTACTCAAAGCATTTTAAACTAATATGCCGCCTTGAAGCAGCATTGACGCTTTTGACCTGCACCACCATATGTAATTCATATCCGAATAACTGCATCATTTTGGCGGTGGCCCAACGAGTAATAATTTCTTCATTTCAATCAAACGCTATTATACAATAATGCAATATAATTTTCAAGGGCAGGAAAACCAAGGTCTTCCTGCCCTCTCATATAAACAGCTATTTTTCCCACGCAAATCCATGTCTTGCAACAGGTAGCCATAACGTTA
>CATKZA010000203.1 GCA_949841235.1 uncultured Clostridiaceae bacterium | reverse complement strand
CCTGCTGCAAGGCAGTTTTTCGACGTTCTACGTTCCACTTCGGTCCTTGCTAAACAAGCGCCACTGGCGCTTAGCAACGTAGCGGCGGCAAAGACCATATAATGCAATGGTCCGTCTAGAAAAACTAACGTAGCAGGTGGAAATTTAGACAAGTTTAACGTAAAGATATTTAATATTCGCTGTACTAGCATCAAAATAGTTCTTATGCTATACTCTATGCCAACCTACAATACAAACTGACATTCACGGAGGAAATAACAATGATCAAAGCCATCTTTTTTGACATCGACGGAACCCTTCTGTCCCACCAAAGCAAAACCGTACCCCCAAGCGCAAAATCAGCCATCTGCCAACTGAAAGATAAGGGAATCAAGCTCTTTACGGCAACAGGACGCCATATGAATGAAATCCGGAAACTTCCAGCCGGCAGCCTGCCCTTTGACGGATACGTCACATTAAATGGACAAATCTGCCTGGATGCCGACAGGACAATACTCCATGATACCCCCATTTCCGCAGAAGATACTGTAAGGATGTCTTCCATCTTTGCGAAAAAGGAAATCCCTATCCTGATGATTGAATCAGACAGAATGTACATCAATTTTATAAATCCCGCAGTCCGAGCCGCACAGAAAGCAATTTCTACCCCGCTCCCGGCAATCGGTACCTACACGGGAAACAAAGTGTACCAATTCATTGTATTCGGAGAGGAAAAACCTGTCCATGACCTTACCCGGCAACTGTCATGCTGCAAAATGAGCCAATGGAATCCCCATGCTTTCGACATCATTCCCCAAAAAGGCGGAAAAATTGCCGGCATACGGCATATCTTGGAGCATTTCGGCATACAGCCCCAGGAAACCATGGCCTTCGGAGACGGAGACAATGACATGGAAATGCTGCGCCATGCCGGAATAGGCGTAGCCATGGGAAATGCCAATGACAAGGTAAAGCGGCATGCCGATTATGTCACCTCCCACATCGATCAGGATGGCATCATGAGGGCATTGGAATACTATGGCATACTGTAGCCATATTCCAGAATTTTCTCCATCATCCGTATGGCTCGGACGCTCTTTTTCACATCATGCACCCGCACCATCTGCCAGCCGCTCTGCACCGCCTGCACCGTAGTGACCAGGGTTCCCTCCTCCCGCTCCGTGACAGGCAGGTCAAGCGTCAGACCAATGACGGATTTTCTGGAGGCCGCAAGAAGCAGGGGCATATGAAACGCCTTAAAATCCCCCAGATGGGACAGCACTTGCAGGTTATGCTCATAGGTCTTTCCAAAGCCCACCCCGGGATCGAGAATCATCTGCTCTCTGGAAATCCCCGCCCCCTCCCCGATGCGGATGCTCTCCTCCATGTCTGCCATCATGCCGGGAAGAAGCCCCTCATGATAAATTGCCGCCCGTCGGTTCTGCATGATGCACACAGGCTTATGATGCCTTGCCACCACCTCCGCCATGGTGTCGCCGCCCCATTCCCTTTCCTCCTGAGAAAAGAGGGTTTCATAGCGAAGCCCCCAGATATCATTGGCAAGATCGGCCCCGGCGGAGAGGGCGGCATCCATCACCGAAGCCTTGTAGGTATCCACGGACACCGGCACGTCAAAACGCTTCTTCATCTCCTCCAGCACGGAAATCACCCTGGCCGTCTCCTCCCGGATGGAAATCGCCTGATATCCCGGGCGGGTGGACTCCCCCCCCACGTCGATGATGTCAGCCCCATCCTCCACCATCTCTTCCACATGGCGCAATGCCCCATCCATTTCCCGGAACTTCCCCCCATCGGAGAAAGAGTCCGGCGTCACATTTAAAATCCCCATCACGTAGGTGTGCTTCCCGTCAAATTCAAAATCCTTCTGCCCAATCTTCATATTGCCATCCATCCTTTCTAACATGCAGCAACAAGCGGCAATTCGCTGTACTAGTACAACGAAAATTAAGTTTTGGATAGTTTGACGTAGAATGATTGTTTCATATACAAGGCGGAGGAATGAGGCGTAGCGGTGGCTACGTCGATTGACGACAACGCCGCAGATGAAAAATCAGGCAAGTCAAACTGCCAATTACTTAATATTCGTTGTACTAAATCTGCCGTAAATAATGATAAGCATCCCCCACGATGGAAAGGGAGCCGCAAACTATCAGCTTCCTCCCATCCGCCAGTCCCTCCAATGCCCGTCCGCAAGCCTGTTCCATGGATTCGCAGGAAAAAGCTTCCACCTCCTGCCCCCGGCCTTTTGCCAGCCGGGCAATGCATTCCTCCAAAGCCTCCCCGGAAAGCCCCCGCCTTCCCGGAGCCGCCACCGCATAGGCCCGGTGCATCACGGGGAGAAGCATCTCCATCTCCCTCCCGTAATCCTTGTCCCGAAACACCCCCAAGATAAAGTCAAACCGCTCCCCGGGAAAATATGTTTCCAAGGATTCCACCAGTCTTTCAACTGCCGAGGGATTGTGCGCGCCGTCCACCATAACAAAGGGATTCCCGGACACCACCTCCAGCCTTCCCGGCCATCTGCCGCTTCCCAGCCCCCGGGCAATCTGCTCTTCCCCGATCCTGTCAAAGCCATCTGCCCGAAGCCGTTCCAACGCCTCCACCGCCAGGGCGGCATTTTCCACCTGAAAGGTGCCAAGCTGCCCCACCCGGTATTTCTTTCCCCGATAGGAAAAGGAAGTCCCTTCCACCGTACATTCTCCCATGTGCAAGGCATCCTCCGCCACAAAATGAAGCCCCGCGCTCCTCTCCCGGCACACATTCTTCAAAATATCTGCACAAGCATGAGACATGGCTGAAACCACCGTGGTTCCTTCCTTTATGATCCCATATTTCTCCCCGGCAATCTCCTCCACAGTATTTCCTAAAATCTGCTGGTGATCCAGCCCGATAGAAGTCAGAACGCAAAGTCTGGGACGCTCTATGATATTGGTGGCATCCAGCCTTCCCCCCAGCCCGCACTCCACCACTGCCACATCCACATCCCAATCTGCAAACTTCTGAAACGCCATCACTGTCTGGATCTCGAAGGCAGTGGGATGGCGATATCCCGCACGGACCATGCTGTCGCAATGCCTGCGAAGCACTGTCACGGCCTCCGCCACCTCTTCCTCAGTGATATCCGCTATGACCACCCTTCCCATTTCCCCCAAGGCATGATGGCCCGGCAAAACGCTTTCCGCATGGACAGACAGATTCCCCTCCTGCCACCCTATGCGCTGGATGCACTCCCGCCACCCAAAGACGGCCGGAGAGGAAAACCTTCCCACTCGGTAGCCCGAGCGCGCCAATGCCTGACAGATAAAATTTCCCACAGAACCCTTTCCATTGGTTCCGGCAATGTGAATCATCTCCGTCTTTCTGTCAGGGCGGCCCATGCGGGCTGACAATTCAGCCACCTCGGCCAGTGAATAATCGCTCCCCTGGGAATCTTCTATCTCTTTCAAATATGTTCTCGCCTGTACGTAATCCATAAGCCCTCCTGCGATTCCCCGCCTCTGCCATCCTATAATCCCTCCACAAACTTCCTCACTTCCTCCCATGCATCCCTGGATTCCGGCATCCGATCCAAAGCCTGCTGAAATTCATGGAACATTCCCTCGTACACCGTGGCCTCCACCTGGCAGCCCGCCTCCCTGGCCTTCTCCGCCACGTCCACCGTATCGCTCAAGAGCATCTCGATGCTCCCCACCTGGAACAGCATCTGCGGAAATCCGTCATAATCCGCAAACTTCGGCGAAATATAGGGGTGGGCCGGATCCTCCTTCCCCGGGTAATCCCCCCGGTAGATCATGCTCTCCCTTGTATTGCCAAAGAGGGGATCCTTCTCGTAATTTTCTTCATAAGATGCCCCCGATGCAGTCAGATCCGTCCAGGGCGACATCAGCACCATGGCTCTGGGCAGCTCCATCCCCCTATCCCTCAGATAGGCGCACATAGACAATGCCAGACCGCCCCCGGCAGAATCCCCCGCCACAATCATCTGCTCCGGAAGATATCCCAGTGTCTGCAAGAATGCATACCCCAAGCAGGCATCTTTCAGAGCCGCAGGATAGGGATGCCTGGGCGCCACACGGTAATCCACGGAGCAGACCTTCATGCCGCCCCGCATATCGCTGTATTCCTTTGCAAAATTCCTGTACACATTGGTCAGTTCTCCGATATATCCCCCGCCGTGGAGCTGCAGCACCACCATGCCGCTTCCCACTTCCGG
>CATKZA010000202.1 GCA_949841235.1 uncultured Clostridiaceae bacterium | reverse complement strand
AGCATCCAGCACCGACTGCCGCTGGGTTACGGAAATCCTCTGGTTATCCACCACCTGCACCTTCCCGTCATAGTCCTCCGCCAGCATCCTCGCCGTCTGGCAGGAACCTGACAGTCCGCTGGACATGGGAATATACACGACCTCGTCCCCCCGGGCCAAGAGTTCATCCCAGGCACTGGTCACCGCCTCCGGGGAAGGCTGGGACGTAGAAACCTCTTCCTCCCCCTTTAACTTCTGATAAAACTCCTCCTGGGTAAAATCAATATCCTCATAAAACGTCTCATCCCCAATCAAAAAAGGCATGGGAAGCACCTTCACGCCCATAGCAAGCCCCTCGTCCTGGGTAATGCCACTGTTACTGTCCGTCATAACCAATACTTTGCTCATAGCCACCTCATCTTAACATGTTTCTATTTACGGCCCCCCACCCCTATCCAAAATCCTTCGCCGAGAATGGAAATCATGAAATTATTTTCGCTTAAAATTATATATGAAGTTCATAGGAATTACAACTTCTCCCTATTATTTTCCTATAAAATATCGTTCCTATTCACCCTCCGCCCACCATATCTCCACTCCCCAACCCACCGCCAGTCTCCATTCATTTTTTACAATCATCTCAGCACATGCCGCATACTCCCTCGCTCATCTCAATATTCCCTAAGTGCCATGCCATCAATCATACTCTTTTTAAACGCATCCATCTCTGCCAGTTCCACATGGGAAACCTCCCCGGCCAACAGTTCCATCTCCGAGGCAAATCCCGGCTCTGCAAGCATTTTCACCGCACCAATTCCCGCACTATTGCCAATCAGAGAAATCTTTCCCCGAAATGCCCCGGGAAGCAGCCCCAGGCGAATCACCGCCTCCTCCCGAAGATGATTTCCCAACGCACCAGCCAACATCACTTCCCCCACATCCTCCGGCAACAGGCCGCAACTTTTTAGCAGACACTGAATCCCTGCCAGAATCGCCCCCTTGGCAAGCTGAACGCTCCTCACATCCTCCTGGTACAAAATGATTTCTCTAGAATTTCCATTGCCGCAGAAAGCGTCACCCGCCTCATCTGCTCCATAGACGAGAAAGCCCCGCCTACCTTGCCTGGTCACCAGTCGCACCGATAAATTTGGATGAATCTTTTTCCTTTCCGCCTCCTCCCGCTCCAGCAGGTAGCCCTCCCGGGTGAGAATGCCACAGCGCCGCAATTCCCCCATTAATTCCAACAGCCCTGTTCCCGCAATCCCCAAAAGAGCCGCTCCGGAAAGATACTCCAGCACGATATTCCCTGTCCTCGGAGCAATCTTCACCCCTGTCACCGCTCCCGGCATCGCCCGAACGCCACAGGCTATGCCCTTTCCCTCCAACGCCGGCCCTGCCGCCGTAGAACAGCACGCCATCTTCCCGCAGTTCACGAGAATCATCTCCGCATTGGTTCCCAAATCCGCCAGCAGCTTCACGCCATCCTCCCTCTGATGCCCTGCCACTCCCAGAACTGCCAGGGCATCGCCCCCCACATGAGCCGCAATCCCGGAAAGCACCTGAATCCGCAACTGCCTCCCCCGTCGAAATCCCGCCTCTTCCCCGGTGCAAGCGTAATTTCCCTTATAAGCACTGCGAAAAGGCGCACCCGCCAATCCCGACACATCCTGATTCAAAAAAAAGTGGCACATGGTGGGATTCCCCACCACAGACACGGGAATTTGCTGATGGGAGGACAGAAAATTTCCGGTTTCCTGCCAAAAAGACAATAATTCCTCCAGCATCTCATCTAACTGTTCCACCAGCATCTGATGCAATTCTCCCCCTTTTCCCCTCTGGGCATGCATGATACGCATCATCACATCTGCCCCCAGCCTGGTCTGGCAGTTTTCCTTAGACAGCGTGCGAAGAAGCCTTCCCTGGGAGAAATCCCACAGATAAGCCACCACCGTAGTGGTGCCAATATCTATAGCAATGCCCGGACCGTCACGGAATCCCGCCCCTGTTCCCTCATCTGCATAAATAGAAGGCAGTCCCCCTTTTTCCTCCGGGGAAAGTTCTCGAAGAATTACCATATATTTCCATACCTTTCCATGTCTTACTCATACCTGTTGTCGTACCAAATGTCAGCACATCCTTACAAGCAGGCTTGACGGTTGTGCTGCCGCTTGGTACTGGACTAACACCACATAAATCAGTCCTCGGATTGCTTCATGCTTCGCATTCCCGCAATCCTCACAGGTATTCGCAATCCGGGCCTTCGCCCTGCTTGCTCATACCTGTTGTCGTACCAAATGTCAGCACATCCTTACAAGCAGGCTTGACGGCTGTGCTGCCGCTTGGTACTGGACTTATAAAATAAATTAAGGGCCGTCAATAGACGACCCTTCATTGCTCATGTTATAAACTAGACATCGTGATTACTTTGCATAATCAGTCACTCTGGATTCGCGAATTACATTTACCTTGATTTGTCCAGGGTATTTTAACTCGTTTTCAATCTGCTTTGAAATGTCTCTGGCAAGGAGAACCATCTCATCATCTGATACCTTATCAGGCGTCACCATAATTCTTACCTCTCGGCCTGCCTGAATGGCATAAGACTTGTCAACACCTTTAAAGCTGTTGGAAATATCTTCCAACTGTTTCAATCTGTTTGTATATGTTTCCAGCGTTTCCCTTCTGGCACCGGGACGCGCAGCCGAAATAGTATCCGCCGCCTGCACAATGCATGCGATCAAAGTCTCTGGTTCCACATCTCCATGATGGGCCTGCACGGCATTGATGACCGTTTTAGACTCCTTGTACTTGCGACACAACTCTGCGCCAATCTGGACATGGGTTCCCTCCATCTCCTGATCCACGGATTTTCCAATATCATGCAGCAAGCCGGCACGCTTGGCAGTCCTCACATCCACTCCAATTTCCCCAGCCAGCAGACCGGACAAATGCGCCACCTCAATAGAATGCTTCAAGGCATTCTGACCATAACTGGTCCTGAATTTCATCCTGCCCAGCAAACGGATCAGTTCCGGATTGATGCCATGAACGCCCACTTCCAAAGTAGCCGCCTCGCCCTCCTCGCGGATGACAGATTCCACTTCCTTCTGTGCCTTCTCAACCATTTCCTCAATTCTTGCAGGATGAATCCTGCCGTCAACAATCAGTTTCTCCAAGGCAATCCGCGCAACCTCCCTGCGAACCCCATCGAAACCAGACAGCACGACGGCTTCCGGCGTGTCATCAATAATCAGGTTGACACCCGTCATCGTCTCAAGGGTACGGATATTCCGACCTTCTCGGCCAATAATCCGACCTTTCATCTCATCATTTGGAAGTTGGACAACAGAGATGGTAGTCTCTGTTACGTGATCTGCGGCACAACGCTGAATCGCCGTCACCACATAATCCTTTGCCTTCTTGTCCGCCTCTTCCTTCGCCTTCCGCTCCAATTCTCTCACAAGAACCGCAGTTTCATGCTTTACATCTTCTTCAACAGATTTTAACAGATATTTCTTCGCTTCCTCAGTGGTCAATCCAGAAATTTTTTCAAGCTCCTTTAAATGACTGTCTTTCATATCTGCCAATTCTTTCTTCTGCCTGTCTAAATCAGCATCCTTCGCATTTAATTTCGCTTCTTTCTTTTCTAAGACTTCCGACTTCTTATCCAGAGTTTCCTCCTTAGACAACACCCGCTTCTCGTATCGCTGAATCTCCGCTCTCCGCTCCTTGGATTCCCGCTCAATCTCATTCTTGTTCCTGAGCGCCTCCTCCTTGGCCTCCAGCAAAGCTTCGCGCTTCTTAGTCTCCGCAGTCTTCCGAGCCTTGTCAATAATTTCCTTGGCCTGATTCTCTGCGTCCCCGATCTTCGCCGCTTCCTCTTCTTTATAGCGTTCCACGGCAAGATTCTTCGTGACAAGTGCAGTAATGACTACTGCCAGCACGATACAGACAAGTGCAATCACAACGCCTATGATACTTCCTCCAAATATAGGCATTGAACAGGAGCACCTCCTTATCATATATTCATTGTAAAATACACAACACTATAATTTTATACTTAATGAACTAATATGTCAAGAATCAAATTGGGAAGATTTGCAAAATTTCGTTACTATTCACAACTAATTTTTAAAATAGACAGACTCGTTGTGCTCACTCATAAGAGAATGGCTATTTTTTAATTAATGTGCAGGCTGTTCTTTTTTTATAAAATAGACAAAGTTGCATGGCAAC
>CATKZA010000201.1 GCA_949841235.1 uncultured Clostridiaceae bacterium | reverse complement strand
CGGCAATAATAAAGACAACAATGGTGCCAGTGCCAGTCCGGATGCCCAGGAGACGATGGCGCCGGAGCAGACGGATGATGCGATGCAAGATGGGGAAGATGCCTTGGACGATACGGGGAATGCTGCCAAGGATGCTTTGGATGATGCAGGAGATGTTACGAAAGATGCGGTGGACGGTGCCGGTGATGTCATCCGTGATGCGGGAGATGCCGCCGGGGATGTGCTGAATGATGCCACGGACGATCCGGAGGGCGCTCTGGATAACAACGGAGAGAAGGATAATGCCACGGATACCAATAATTCAGAGACTAGCGGCAAGAATCGCTGATTGGGGATCAGATGCGCATGCAACTGCCGCTGCCCACAGGCAAGGAGGGGCTGTTCCGCGAGGGGATGGATGGGGATTGACGATGTATGGCGGAAGTCCATTCGTGCCATGGCCGGCATGATTGAATTCGTAAAAAGAGACAGGATTAGATGACCTGTCTCTTTTTGGCTTTTTCAGATTAATCGTAAGCGACAAATTATTCGACTTTATGATTCGCTATCGAATCCGATACTATAAAGCAAACTATCCCGCCCCTTATATGTGATTTCCTTTTCCAGAGACATATTCAGGTTCTTTGCCGTGTGGATGGAGCGGGCGTTGTCTTTGTCAATGACTGCCACGATGCGGGTAATGTCCAGTTCTTTTCTGGCGTAGTCAAGGACGGCATTGCAGCATTCCAAAGCGTATCCGTATCCCCAGTGCTTGTTGTCCAGAAGATAGGAGAGGGCAATCTCTTCCCTTCCGTCTATCATGAGGTTCTCGATGCCGCACCGCCCGATCATTTTCCGGGAGGTCTTGCTGAATACCCCCCAGATGCCATATCCATAGAAGGAATAGACGTTGCGGATGTAGGCGGCCTGCTTCTCCACCTCCACTTCCAAGTATTCGTCAATGTCCGGGATGTATTTGCGCACTTCCGGATTCTTGTACATTTCATACATGTCCGGCACGTCCTCCGTAGACATTTCCCGGATAATGAGCCGCTTGGTGTCGGCGATGGTGATGGGCTTGCCGTTGCTGCGCATGTGCACGTTTTTGAAGAAGCGGTAGTCTATGACTTCAAAGGATTCCAGCAGCACGTCTGCGGAGGATAGGTCCTGCTGTCCCGAGTGGGGATTCACAAATCCCACGCAGGTGATGCCGGCGGCTTTTGCCGCCTGCGCGCCAAAGCAGGAGTCTTCCACTACCATGGTTTCCTTGGCATTGACCCCAAGTTCCCTTAATGCCAGCAGGAAACAGTCAGGAGCCGGCTTGGGATGCTCCACATGGCTGCTGGAAATCAGCTTTGTAAAATATTTCTTGATTCCCAAGGTTTTCATGGTATTTTCAATTTCCGAGGGGGAGGAGGAGGAAGCGATAGCCAGGCGGAGTCCATTGTGGTACAGGTTTCTAATCAGTTCCCTCACGCCGGGCAGGATGGTGTAGCCCTCTTCTTTTAAGATTTTCCTCTTTTCTGCATTCATTTCCCGCAGAAGTTCTTCCGGGGGTGTGTCGCTGCCGAATTTTTCAATGGCATCCTCGGTCATTGCCCGGGTGGAACTGCCGATAAAGCTGGCGCAGTAGTCGTAGTCCGCATCTGCCCCGTGCCGCTTGAATACCTGCATAGCCGCCTGGGCATGCTGGGGTTCGCTGTCGATAATCACGCCGTCCATGTCAAATATAATTGCTTTTAACATAAGCATCCCTCCGTTTTCTTCTGATATTGAAATTGCAAGATGTTCCCTGCATCCCTCATGGATTCTCATTCGTTGGTATCAGTATACCAGAGAATGAGAAAAAGCACAAATCATAGATCTGTGCTTTTTCTATTGCAAGTTTGCGGGGCATGGAAAAAAGGGATAGGTTTTTTAGAATGTTTCTGCTATACTAATATAATATGGTTGCTTTGAATGTAACATGATGTGCTGGCAAGCAGGAAAGTTGAGGTAGAGTATGGCGAAAGTGAAACCATTTGTAGCAGTGCGGCCCAGAGAGGATGTGGCTTCCAGGGTGGCAGCCCTTCCCTATGACGTATATAATCGGCAGGAGGCAAAGGAGGCGGCGGGGAAGGAACCGCTTTCCTTTTTGAATATAGATCGGGCGGAGACGCAGTTTTCCGATGATGTGGATACCTATGATCCCAAGGTATATCAGAAGGCGAGGGAGTTGTATGAGGCCGGGAAAGCAGAGGGGGTCTATGTGACGGACGAGGAATCGTGCTATTATATCTATCAGCTCGTCATGGATGGCAGGGAGCAGACCGGCATCGTGGCCTGTGCCAGCGTGGATGATTATCTCCACAGCGTCATCAAGAAGCATGAGAATACCCGGGAGGAGAAGGAGCAGGATCGGATTCGCCATGTGGATGCCTTGAGCGCCCAGACGGGGCCTATTTTTCTGGCGTACCGCTCCCAAGATGTGATCAATGGCATAGTGGGCAGGGTGACAGGGAATATTCTACCGCTGTATGATTTTACGGCGGAGGATGGTGTCACCCACAGGGTGTGGAAAGTCTCTGATTCTACCGATGTAGAAAAAATTGAGGAGGCATTTTCCGGCATTGGCGAAATCTATATTGCGGATGGCCATCACAGGGCCGCTTCCGCAGTGAAGGTGAGCTTGAAGAGGCGGGAGGAGCATCCGGACTATGATGGCTCGGAGGAGTTCAATTACTTTCTGTCCGTGCTCTTTCCGGACGACCAGCTGATGATTATGGACTACAATCGTAGTATAAAGGACTTGAATGGACTTACGACGGAGGAATTCTTAGAGCGAATCCGGGAGAATTTTACTTTGGAATCCATGGACGGGGCAGAGCGCCCTGGCAAGAAGGGGCAGGCTGCCATGTATCTGGATGGGAAATGGTATCGTCTGGAGATTTCTGAGAAGTTGAGGAAGATTACCGATGCGGTGGACTCTCTGGATGTGTCCCTGCTACAGGATTATCTTTTTGAGCCGATTCTGGGGATCGCCGATCCCAGGACGGACGAGCGGATTGACTTTATCGGAGGGATTCGTGGATTGAAGGAGCTGGAGAGAAGGGCGGACAGCGATATGAAGGTTTCTTTTGCCATGTATCCCACGTCCATTCACGAGTTATTTGCCGTGGCGGATGCCGGGCTTCTCATGCCGCCAAAGTCTACATGGTTTGAGCCTAAGCTTCGCAGCGGATTGTTTATTCATGAGATTTAATCGCTGTTATTGACCAAGAAAATGCAGTTGCTTCCGGCAAAGACATGGAAAGGGGTAGCTATGGACAAAAAATTATATGATTTGATGGATTGGGCTGAGATTGAGGCCATCGTGTATTCGGAACACGACCATCCGGAACAGGTTCTGGGTCCCCGCAAGGTGCGGGGAGGCATCCTGATTCAGGCATTTATGCCGGGAGCGGAGACGATGTTCGTGAAGAATGGGAGGGACGGCAAACTATATCCCATGGAAAAGGTGGATGAGGAGGGATTTTTTGCCCTGTTGCTGCCGGGGAAGAGGATTCCTTCCTATGAGCTGATTGCCAGATATCAGAATGGCAGAGAGACTATGGGGAGGGATCCCTATTGCTATACGGGGTTGCTTTCCTCTCGGGGGCGTGATTTCTTGGATGAAGGGACATGTCCTTTCCCCGGGCCGGGGGCCCAACCTGTGACTGTGAAGGGGACGGGCGACTATGCCGCCATCTGCCGCCCGGGGATGGTTGGCGGGAAGAAGGGGGAGCCAAAGTGCCGGGGGACTTTCTTTGCCTTTCATGCTCCTCGCGCCATGCGGGTGAGCGTGGTGGGGGATTTCAATCACTGGGATGGCAGGGTGCATCCCATGGTTCGCCAGGGAGATTCAGGTATATTTGCCCTGTTCGTTCCGGAAGTGGGCAGCGGGGAACTGTATAAGTTCGAGGTGAAATGGAATGCCCGGGAGATGGAGCTGCTGGGCGATCCCTACGCCTTCTTTCACGAAATGCCCCCCTCGGATGCGTGCATTGTTGCAGAGATTGACGACTATCAGTGGCATGACAGGGAATGGATGGATCGGAGAAAATCATTCTCCTGTGACGATAGTCCCATGTCAATTTGCGAGGCATATCTGGGCGCATGGAAGAGGGAGGTTGTGAAGAAAGGGGATGGGGGACAGGATTTCGTGGAGATGGAATGCTGGAGTTACCGGGAAATCGCTGAGAGACTGGGGAAATATCTGA
>CATKZA010000200.1 GCA_949841235.1 uncultured Clostridiaceae bacterium | reverse complement strand
TCGCATTCCAATATCCTCCCATCGCAAACACAAAAAAATAACTATTGCTGCTATTCACGGCTTTGCCGCTCATAGCAACCAAAACGCATTTTCAACATTGTTATGCAAGCATTTTCCGAAAAACCTGCAAAATGATGCCGTATACCTCGCACTTTTATCGTACCGTGAAAAGTAACTAACTATTTCTATTCTACTATATTTGTCGCCCCAGTGTCAAAATATTTCTTGCAAAATGTGTATATTTCTGTAAAATAGTAATTAAAACATTGAAAGAAATCGAGAGCGCACCATGGCTGCGCGGAAATGAGGTAAAAAATGATTCAGGCAAGCAATGTCACACTTCGCCTTGGGAAAAAGGCACTTTTTGAGGATGTCAACATCAAATTTACAGAGGGGAACTGCTATGGCCTTATCGGTGCCAACGGTGCCGGCAAGTCCACATTTTTAAAAATTCTCACTGGAGAACTGGAGCCATCCAAGGGAGAGATTATCATTACGCCCGGACAGCGCCTCTCTTTCCTGAAGCAGGATCATTTCCAATATAATGAATACCTAGTCCTAGATACCGTAATCATGGGGAATGACCGCTTATACAGCATCATGAAAGAAAAGGATGCCATCTATGCGAAGGAGGACTTTACCGAAGAGGATGGCATCAGGGCCAGCGAATTGGAAGGGGAATTTGCAGAAATGAACGGCTGGGAGGCAGAGGCAGACGCCGCTACCCTGCTGAATGGATTGGGCGTGGGCACAGAGCTCCACGACAAGAAGGTGGGAGAATTGCCCGATACGGACAAGGTAAAAATCCTCTTGGCTCAGGCTCTTTTCGGAAATCCGGACATCCTGCTGCTAGACGAACCCACCAACCACCTGGATCTGGATGCCATCCGCTGGCTGGAGGAATTCTTGATCGAATTTGAAAATACTGTCATCGTGGTATCCCATGACCGCTATTTCCTGAATAAAGTCTGCACCCATATTGCTGATATCGACTATGCCAAGATTCAGCTCTACACTGGAAATTACGACTTCTGGTATGAGTCCAGCCAGTTGATGATCAAGCAGATGAAGGAAGCCAATAAGAAAAAGGAAGAAAAAATCAAGGAGTTGCAGGAATTCATCCAGCGGTTCAGCGCCAATGCCTCCAAGTCCAAGCAGGCTACCTCCCGCAAGAAGGCACTGGAAAAAATCGAACTGGACGATATGAAGCCTTCCAGCCGGAAGTATCCCTACATCGACTTCCGGCCTGAGCGGGAGATTGGAAATGAAGTGCTGACAGTGGAACACCTGTCCAAAACCATAGACGGAGTAAAAGTGCTGGACGATATTTCCTTCATATTAAATAAGGAGGACAAGGTGGCATTTGTGGGAAGCAACACCATCGCCACCACCACCCTCTTCCAGATACTGGCGGGAGAGATAGAGCCGGACGAGGGCAGCTACAAATGGGGAATCACCACCAGCCAATCCTACTTCCCCAAAGACAATACGGAACTTTTCTCCGGCAACGAGACCATCGTGGATTTCCTGATGCCCTTCTCCCCGGAAAAAGATCCCACCTATGTGCGGGGATTCCTGGGCAGAATGCTCTTCCCGGGCGAGGACGGCGTAAAGAAGGTCAACGTCCTCTCCGGCGGGGAGCGGGTACGTGTCATGCTGTCCAAGATGATGATACTGGCCTCCAACGTACTCATCATTGATGAGCCCACCGCCCATCTGGACATGGAATCCATCACTGCGCTGAACAATGGACTGATTAAATTTCCCGGCGTGGTGCTATTCACCTCCCAGGATCACCAGTTTATCCAGACCATCGCCAACAGGATTATGGAAATCACGCCGGGAGGATTGATTGACAAAATCACCACCTACGATGAATATCTGGAAAGTGATGAAATGGCCAGAAAACGTCAGTTGCTCTCTGTCCAGTCAGAGGATGACGACTAGTACAGCGGCTATTGCATTGCCATGTCCCATTCACCTCGACAGGCAGTGTAATAGCCGCTTCCTTTGTTACTTGCAGTACCCAAAACGAATTTTCAATGCGTTCACGCTTTCAGCGGTGAAAATGCGCAATCTAGTCTTTCAGACAGCCAATGGGAACAATATATACCCCATCTTGTCTTCTGTAAGCAAAATCCCCTACACCAATCAGCACCATTAAGAAAGCGGGATCTTTCATTTTTTCCGTATCGATTTTATCCCTCAGCTTCTTTAGGTTCTCTGCGCCTTCCTCAATCAGCCTGTCTCCCCCGAGCTTAATCTCAACCAAGCCATAGGAACCATTCCTCAGATGGATTACCGCATCACACTCAAGATCCGTCTTATCCCGAAAATGATATACATTGCCATGCAGCGCATCTGCAAATACACGCAGATCCCGGATGCACATTGCCTCAAAAAATAGTCCAAAGGTTTTCAGATCCTCAATCAAATCCTGCGGTCCCAGCCCCAAGGCGGCAACAGAGATGGATGGATCCACAAAATATCGGGTATTTGAAGTTCGGATAGCAGTTTTCGAGCGGAGGTTTGGATTCCATGCTTCCATCTCCTCAATGACAAATATCTTTTTTAATGCGCTAATGTAGGAATACACGGTATCCGCATCAAAGGATTCCGCATCATTTGCCGCGATATCCTCACAAATCAATGTATTCGTTGCCTGTGATCCCTGATTTCGAGCATACGAACGCATCAGGCGCTTCACCCGCTCTGGATTTCTAGTAACGCCATCTGCTCGAGAAATGTCTGATTTCACCACAGCATCATAATAGTCATATGCCTGCTCCAAGGCAATCTCTCCCTCTAAATCAGTGGCCCTTGGCCAGCCGCCGCGACATACGAGAAAAGCTAGCTGGTCCAAATCAAGAGCATTTTCCCCGTCAATCTGTTCCGGTGATTCAAATAATTCTTTTAAACTCACCTGACCGGTGGAATCCCCAGACTCATGCAAACTCATTGGACGCATTAGCAGCCAGGAGAAACGACCTGTTCCGGTATGATGGATATGCTCATAAGAGGCTGGTACAGCAGAGCCAGTCAAAATGAATTGTCCGAACTCATCCCTATGATCTATCTCAAATCGAATTGCATCCCACAACTTTGGCGCAATCTGCCATTCATCAATCAATCTGGGTATCTCTCCTATGAGAAGCCTTTTGGGATTAATTTCTGCCAGCATTAGGTTCTGCTTCTCTCTTTCCGGATCGGCCATATACAAAATGCTGCCCGCCATCTGCTCGGCCGTCGTTGTTTTTCCACACCACTTTGGCCCTTCAATCAAGACAGCACCTTTTCCAAGCAGACGTTTTTTCAAAATCTCATCAGCAATTCTTGCTTTATATTTCCTCATGATACTACTGCCTCCTGCCTTTATATATCCATATTATAACCATTTTTATAGATTATAACAAGTGTTATCGGCATGTTGGCTGAATATTTTTCGGCATGTTGGCGATTATTTTTTCGGTATGTTGGCTGTATTTTTCAATTTGCTTTTTTTACAAACATTGTAAAAAATTGATTTCAAATGAAAATTCTTCTGATAACCCTATAAAACAAAAAGCCCCTCTCATATATTTCTATATGGAGGGAACTCCGTACTGGGCTACAAGGATTCGAACCTTGAAATGCTGGAGTCAGAGTCCAGTGCCTTACCATTTGGCGATAGCCCATCACTATTTTTTCTGCTCGCTCTCTCGCAAGCACTATTATAGTATATATCATATTTTTATTTTTTGCAAGTACTTTTTTCAATTTTTTTTATTTTTTCTACAAAATTTTTGAATGATGAAAAAAAACAGAAAAGCAGCCAGATTCACCAACACCACGCTAGCGCCCGCCGGCATGGCCGACTGATAAGAAATCGCCATCCCCATGCTAAAGCAAACAACAGATAAAATCCCAGAAGACAAGACCACTCCCCGGAAACTCCGAAAGAGACGCATCGAGGTCAGTGCCGGGAAAATCAGCAGGCTGGAAATCAGCATCGCCCCCATCATCTGCATCCCCAGCACAATAGTCACCGCCGTAAGAATGGATATCATTCCATTATAGAACCCCACTCTCACGCCTGTCGCTCTTCCAAAATTCTCATCAAATGTCACCGCAAAAATATGGCGGTAAGAAAATCCAAAGAGAAAAAGCACTACCAGAGATAAGGCTACGCTCAGAAATACATCATTCTTAGTCATGGCAAGGATGCTGCCAAACATATAGC
>CATKZA010000199.1 GCA_949841235.1 uncultured Clostridiaceae bacterium | reverse complement strand
ATATCCGTGACCCCCATTGCACTGGTAGGAGGTTCGGCGTGCAAGACATCGGAGGATTATGTGAAGATTGCGGAGACCCTTGACCGGGCCGCAAAGACTACGGGGGTGAACTTCATCGGGGGATACAGCGCGCTGGTGTCCAAGGGAATGACGAAGAGCGATGAACTGTTGATCCGCTCCATTCCCCAAGCGCTATCTAGGACGGAGTTCGTGTGCAGTTCTGTGAACCTTGGCTCTACCAAGACAGGCCTCAATATGGATGCGGTGCGCATGATGGGGGATATCATTGCGGATACGGCCAAGGCAACGGCGGACAGAGAGAGCATTGGCTGTGCCAAACTGGTGGTATTCTGCAATGCGCCGGATGACAATCCCTTTATGGCCGGAGCCTTTCACGGCGTGACGGAGGCGGATGAGGTTATCAATGTGGGCGTCAGCGGGCCCGGTGTGATGCGCAAGGCATTGGAATCTGTCCGGGGGAAGGATTTTGGAACCCTCTGCGAGAAGGTGAAGAAGACGGCATTCAAGATTACCAGGGTGGGGCAGCTGGTGGCCAGAGAGGCATCGAAGCGGCTGGGCATTCCCTTTGGCATCATAGATTTATCCCTGGCACCCACGCCGGCCATCGGGGACAGCATTGCAGATATCTTTGAAGAGATGGGGCTGGAGCGGGCAGGTGCGCCGGGGACTACGGCAGCCCTGGCTCTCCTCAATGATCAGGTGAAGAAGGGCGGCATCATGGCATCTTCCTATGTGGGGGGGCTGAGCGGCGCCTTTATTCCGGTGAGTGAGGATCAGGGGATGATTAATGCGGTGTTAGATGGAGCCTTGACTTTGGAGAAGCTGGAGGCCATGACCTGCGTCTGCTCTGTGGGGCTTGACATGGTGGCGGTTCCCGGGGATACCAAGCCGGAAACGATTGCCGGGATCGTGGCGGACGAGATGGCCATCGGAATGATTAACCAGAAGACCACTGCCGTGCGGCTGATTCCCGTGGTCGGCATGGATGTGGGGGATATGGCGGAGTTTGGCGGCTTGCTTGGCTTTGCCCCGATTATGCCGGTGAATGAATTTGACTGTAGCGGGTTTGTCAACCGGGGCGGGAGGATTCCGGCACCGATTCACAGCTTTAAGAATTAGTTTCGGGAAATACTGTTTTCCTGCGGTAAGAACAAAGGGCGAAAGATTTTTGTGGTTTGCTGCACATTAAATGAATGAAATTCAGCATGGTTGGGGATTGTTATTACCGAAGTGGTACTGGTAAACTATCAGAAATTTAGTATCCGCTGTACTAGTGTAATGCGGGGTGCAATATGATAAGCAGGGCAGGGATGCCGCTGTGAGATTCATGAAGAGAAGGATAGAATGGGGGCATTATGAGAGAGAGAATTCAAAGGATTCCCCTTTGGGGAAAGATACTTGCGGTTGCGTTATCGGTATTGGTGGTTCTGTGTGCCGGGGGATATGGCATCATTCATTACTACTATCACCAGATGAACATTGAAACGGGAGAGGAGGAAGTGAAGCGGGGCGAGGAAATCTTTGATGAAGATGAGAATGCGATGGACTTAAAGCCCATCGACCCCTCCGCCATTCAGCTGGACAGCGCGGTGCAGGCCAAGGAGTCTTCCGATGTGATTAATATTCTGGTGTGTGGCGAGGAGGCCATCCATGATGACCGGGGCAGGACTGACAGCATTATGATCGCCACCATCAATCAGAAGGACAATAATCTGCGCCTTACTTCTATCATGCGGGATACCTACGTGAAAATACCGGGATTTCAGGACAATAAGATCAATGCCGCCTACCACAACGGAGGCATGAAAACGCTGGTGGCAACCATCAAGGAGAATTTCGGGATTCAGGTGGATGGGTACGTGCTGGTGAATTTCAGTTCCTTCCAGAAGATTATTGATGCCATCGGGGGAGTGGATATCAAGCTCTCCGAGGAGGAAGTGAAATATCTGAACAGCACCAACTACATTTCAAACCGGGCTTACCACAATCTGCATGTGGGCGTGAACCATATGAATGGAAATCAGGCTCTGGGCTATGCCAGGGTGCGCTATGTGAGCAAGGATGGCCAGTATGGGGACTTTGCCCGAACCCTCAGGCACCGCACGGTGATGGGTGCTATCTATGAGAAGATGATGAAGAAGTCCACCTTGGATCTGGTGGCCATGATTCCCAAGATTCTGCCCCTTCTTACCACGAATCTGAAAAAACAGCAAATCATTAATTACCTGGCGGCAGGAGTTTCCGTTCGGGATAAGAACAATAAGTTGAGAACCCTGAATGTTCCCATAGACGGCTGCTATAAGATTACCCGGGTGCGGAAGATGTCCGTGATTCTCGCAAGCCCCATGGACAGGAACGTGGAGAAGATGCATCGTTTTATCTTCGGCACTGCCCTGGAGCAGGAAGGGAATAAAAAGGGAGCAAATATTACTGTGGGGCAGTGACAGAAAAGGGCTGTCCTTCCTATGATGAATCATAAGATATTATCTGTTTTCACACGACCTTGAATAGTAACGGCAGTAATGGCATCTGATAGATTGTATACAATTATACATTGACACGATTTTGGCATTGTACTATAATCTATTCGGTAGTTTTGGATACGATTAGCGAAGGGAGACCAGATATGTCTTTGGAATTATCAAGAAAGGCGGCGGCCGTGAAGCCGTCCTCTACATTGGCGATTACTGCTAGGGCAAAGGAATTGAGAGCGCAGGGAAAGGACGTGGTAGGGTTCGGAGCCGGGGAGCCTGACTTTGATACCCCTGAAAATATATGCCAGGCCGCCATTGCGGCAATCAGAGAGGGATTTACAAAATATACCCCGGCATCGGGAACTGCTGAATTGAAGGAGGCGGTGTGCAGGAAGTTTCGGGAGTGCAACCATCTGGAGTATGGGTCGGATCAGATCGTGATCAGCAATGGGGGAAAGCATTCCCTGACGAATATTTTTACTGCGATTCTCAATCCGGGAGACGAGGTGGTTATCCCTGCGCCATACTGGCTCAGTTATCCGGAAATCGTGAAGCTGGCGGGGGGCGTTTCGGTGATTGTGACCACCACAGAGCCTGAGAATTATAAGCTGACGGCAGAGAAACTGGAGGAGGCGATTACAGACAAGACCAAGGCTGTGATTCTCAATACCCCAAATAACCCTACGGGCATGCTGTATACGGAGGAGGAACTTCGAGGCATTGCGGATGTGGCTGTGAGAAAGGACATCTATGTGGTTTCCGATGAGATCTACGAGCATCTGGTATATGGGGAACAGCGTCATATCAGCATTGCCTCTCTGGGCAAGGAAATCTATGATCGGACGATTACTTGCAGCGGTCTGGCCAAGAGTTATTCCATGACGGGATGGAGGATTGGCTACACCGGGTCTTCCAGGGAGATTGCAAAGCTGATGGGCAGCGTGCAGAGCCATCAGACATCCAATCCCAATTCCATTGCCCAGAGGGCGGCGGTGGAGGCATTGAATGGGCCTCAGGAGTCTGTGGAAGCCATGCGCAAGGAGTTTGACCGGCGCAGGAAGTATGTAATGGAGCGCATTGATGGCATGCCCCTGGTCAGTGCAGTGGAGCCTATGGGGGCGTTCTATGTCTTTGTGGATGCCAGCCGGGTGATTGGAAAGAAGCATCATGGCACCACAGTGGAATCAGTGCGCGGCATGGCGGATATCTTGATCAATGAGTACAATACTGCGGTGGTTCCCTGCGGGGACTTTGGGTTTGAACATCATCTCCGCCTGTCCTATGCCATTTCCCATGACATGATTTGCAAGGGGATGGACAGGATAGAGGCTTTTTTGAAGGAATTGCAGTAGATAACTTCTTAGTCTTAATAAAATGCTTTGATTTTTGATGATATGTGATGAAGAATGTGGTATTATTAATTCATGGAACTGTGTTTGCCCAAAATGGTTTTAGGAGTTGATTATCATGGAGAATATGAAAAAAATATTGCTTTTTGACCTTGATGGCACATTGTTGAGAGACGATAAAACCTTATCGGAATATACACTGAAAACCCTATTGAAATGCAAGGAATGGGGATTTCTCATTGGAATCTCTACATCAAGAGGGGAGCAAAATTGTTTGGGCTTATTAAGAGAACTTACGCCGGATATTATGATTTCCAGCGGTGGCGCTATGGTGCGGTTAAATGGGAAAATTATCTGCACCTCTTTTTTTTCGGCGGATGAAACAGGAAAATTTA
>CATKZA010000198.1 GCA_949841235.1 uncultured Clostridiaceae bacterium | reverse complement strand
CATGCGGGCGGGGGAGACGGACTGCGCCATGACGGTGGAAGACAGGGAACTGCTTGCTCTGGGCGGGGAACTGGGCAGGAGGCTGGGACATGTGGGCAATCTGGACGTGGATGTGTTCTGCCACAAAGGAAGGTTCTATATTCTGGAGATGAATGCCCGATTTGGCGGCGGATATCCTTTCAGCCATGGAGCAGGGGCGAATTTCCCTCTGGCGATCGTGAAGTGGCTGCGGGGGGAGGAGCCGGGCAGGGAACTCTTTGCTGCCAGAGCGCAGGTGATGTGCCACAAGGATATCGGGATAGAGATGATTGAGAATGATTCGGATGGATTATGAAATAAGTGGAGGAAACTATGCTGAGAGAGCAACTTAAGTTTGAGGAAGAGGGAGACATCTATGGGGAGATTGGGTGCTGGCAGGGCGAGCATGGGGACTGCCCCCTGTACATCTGGGGGACTGGCTCCGTGGCCGTGGGGGTGACCCGTGCCTTGGAAGAGCATGGAATCAGGATTGCCGGGTATTTTACCAATGTGGATGGCGGGGTAGTGGACCCGCGCATTGCCTCCAATGGAATCCGGCAGTTTTCCCTGGAGGAATTAAGGCAGGGCGGCAGAAGGTTTTCCGTGGTGGCAGGGCATTCCCGATATGAGATGGCGGAATCCCTCCAGGAGGAGGCGCTGATTGATCGCATCTGGCTGCTGCCCAGCGTCACCCGTCCCGACTTGCATCTTTCCAAGGCCTTCGTGCTGGAGCATATGGAAGCGCTGGAGCGGACCTATGGGAAGCTGGGAGATGAGCAGTCCCGGCAGAATATGGTGGACTTCCTCAATGCCAATATCACCATGGACGTGGGGGATATCCTCCGCCATTTCCAGATGCCGGGAAATTATTTTTCCCAGGACATTCTTTGCCTGACCGGGGAGGAGTCCTATCTTGACTTGGGAGCCTATGACGGTACTTCCGTGGAGCATTTTATCCGGGAGACGGGAGGGTGCTTCCGGGAGATCACTGCGGTGGAGGTGATGCCGGACATGCACCGCTGCCTGACGCAGAAAGACTGGGCGGACAGGGAGAATGTGAACATACTGCATGTGGGTATCAGCGATCATATTGGAACGGATCGGTTTGCCATGAACAGCCAGAGTACCTGCCTGTCTGCGGATGGGGAGGAGGTTGGCGTCACCACGATAGACGCATTGCCCTGCCGGGAGGTCTCCCTGATCAAAATATGCATTGGCAATTCCATCAGGCCGGTTCTGATGGGAGGTGGGGAGACCATCAGGAGGCAGCTGCCCAAGCTGGTGATTGCGGCGGGGGTGGATAGCCGTGCCCTGGTGGATTATATTCCCTTGATTGAGGAGATTGCCGGAGAGGGGCGGTACCGCTTTGAACTGCGATTCACCAATGCCACCACGGATTGCCTGGTGCTGTATGCCCTGCCCGGGAAGGAAGCGTCTGGTGGGAAATGCCGGGGGAAGGATGGGGGCGCAAATTGTGCGGATGGACTTCTTGAGGAGATTTATTTCGGGGAGCAGGTGGATTTCTCTAAGGACTCCCATGGGATGGAGGATCGTGGCAAGTCACGGGAGCAGGGAGCGGAAACTCCCACGTTTTCTATTATGATGGCGGTGTACAATGACACCTCGCTGCTGAATGCGGCCATCAATTCCTGTCTCAGGCAGGCGTGCCAATCATGGGAATTGCTGATTTTGGACAATAGTGACAAGAGTGAGGAGCCATGGAGGATGATTCAGAATGCTTCCGCTTATGACGGCAGGATCCGGGGGTTCCGCAGTGAGAGAAATGTGGGCTGGGCCAAGGGAAGCCAGGTGCTGCTGGGGCATGCCAGAGGAATGTACGTGACATTCCTGAGTGCGGATGATTGCCTGTGTCCTGGTGCCCTGTCCCGGATAGAAGAGGAAATTGGCAGAAATGATCCGGACGTGGTCTTTGTGGGGAATGTGTATACCAATTATCTGGGCGGGCGGGAAGTGGAAAGGCTGGGCGCAGTACTGCCGGAGTATCGTCTGTACGCCGGGGGAGGCAGGTCTCAGGCCTTGGTGGAAATTATGAAGAATGTTTATTATAATTCTATGTTTCACTATGAGAAACGGTCTTTTTTGGAGGAGCATGGCATGGATTTTTACCACCCGTACTATGGGGACTGCGCCACCATGACTTACGCCATCACCAAGGCGGAGCGCATCGTGGTTCTGGACATGGCGGCCTATTGCCTGACCATGAACACTTCTCAGAGTACCGGAAACTATGGTGTCTCTTCTCAGGAATATATTTTCGGCTCCCAGTGGAGGAGTGCCAGAGCATTGTTTCAGCAGGAGGAATATGATGACCAGAGTGGGATATACTTCATGGCGGCAAGAATCTTTCAGAATTACGTGGCCTCTCTGAAGGCTCTGTGCATCGGCAGATGGCGGGATAGATATATGAATCCTGTGGAGGAAGTGACCCTCTCGGATATCATTGGCGAGTTGGGGACGAACTTGGGTTCTGACGATGTGGGGGAACTGTTCTTCCTTATGGGAGGCAAGGGATTTGATGAACTTGTGAAAAATGTGGCGGCGATTAAATTCTTTTCTGAGAGGGAGGTTCGGGATGCCGCCAGGGGCAGCTGGGTCGAGCCTCTGATTCGGCTGGCCCTGGACCGGAGGCGGATGTCCCTGAGGGAGAAATTGGAACAGATCTGCGATTTTATTCTGAAAGAAGAGAATGCCTGGTGCATAGGCATCTATGCTTTTCAGGAATTGGCCGACCAGTGCGGGGAGGCGGATTGGAACTTTCTGCGGGACAAGCTGGAGAGAGTGCTGCAAAAGTACCAGGGAATGACGGAAAGGCATGGTGAGTGATGGAGAAGAAGTATTTGTATATGGACTGGATGACGGATTTCCATTGCGTGGGTGGAGAGTGTCCCAGGACTTGCTGCGGCAAGTGGAACATTGCGCTTAAGAAGGAAGAGATTGAAAAATATAAGGAACTGGCAAAGAATCACCCCTTTGGGCAAAAGATACTGGAGGCTGTGGATGAAGAAAATAGTTGCATGAAGCAGTGCGACCGCAGGTGCGTTTTGCTCACGGAGGAGGGCTGGTGCAAGATCGTGCTGGAATGCGGTGAGGAGTATCTTTCGGGAACATGCACGACCTTTCCCAGGATGATACAGGAATTTGGCGACGTGCTGGAGTGCATGGTGGAGATTGCCTGTCCCATCGTGGCGGAAAATCTCTTTGGCAGCAAGCAGATAGGCTTCTGCCTGGAGGAACTGGATGATGGCACGGATGAGGAGCCTCCGGCGATTGACACGGCACTCTATGATGCCCTTTCCTTTGGCAGGTCATTTCTAATCGATCTCTTCCAAAAATATGATGCCAGCTGCAATGCCGGAAAGGTTTATGTATTGTTCTCCGCCATACAGGCGGTAAAGGAGAGGCATGGGAAGGGGGAACTGAGCCGGGAGTGGATGCAGGACTGGATGTCTCAATGGAATGAAAAGAACTTTGCCGCCGTGCTGGGGGCGGTGGAGCCTATTATGAAGAGGGAAGAATTGAAGGCGGTGCAGATCTTGCAGCTTGCGAACCTACTTGCATCTAGCCAGGCGTTGGAATATATGCTGGTAGACTTGGACGATAGCGGGCTGGAAGAGGATTTTGCCCGGTGGGCGCAGGATCAGGATGATTTCAAGGACAAATTGTGCAAATTCTGTCGCTGGCAGAACTTACGATATCCTCTGGCGTTTGAGAATTACTTCGTGTATTCTCTATTTCGGGAGTGGATTCCCCATGAGATGAATATGGAGCGGTTTGGCAAGACCTTTTTTGTTCGGATTGTGATGTGGTGCATCATACAGTTGTGCGCCCTGTCTGTCTGGGAGAAGAAGGGGGATGTCACGGTGAGGGAGTATGCCATGTTTGTCATGGGCATTGATCGGACGCTGTCCCACAGCGACCTCATTCTGGATGAAGTGGCCAGGGTACTGGAAAATGAGAAAAGCATCGCCAAGGTCTTGCTGTATCTGATCTAGCACTGCGAGTATTTAGCGATTGGCGTTTTCTCCCAAGGGGAAGTGGATTGCAGCTGCAAAGCGGGACGGGGTGGATTGATGCTTAAGGAAGTTCTGGAGGTCTGAGAAAAGGAGAAGAGATGAAGAGAATTGCTATGTGCATACCGACGAAAAATCGTCCGGAGATCGTTTCCAAGGTATTGAGGGTGGCTCCCAAGCTGTACTCAAAATATCCCATCGATGTGTATGACTATGATTCCAGCGATCATGAGGAGACGGAGCAGATCATCAAGCCCT
>CATKZA010000197.1 GCA_949841235.1 uncultured Clostridiaceae bacterium | reverse complement strand
ATTCCACCCCATTTTCCCGATTTTCCACACCATAATGCTGATTCATGGAGTCCATCACCGCCTTGACAATGGACAGTCCGATGCCGCTGCCACCGTACTCCCTGGTCCGCGCCTTGTCCACCTTATAAAACTTCACCCAGATCTGCTCCAGATCCTCCTCCGGAATCAAATTCCCCGTATTGAAGACCCGCACCCGCACCACAGATTCCCTTTCCTCCATGGCAACCTCAATCCTGCGCTCCCCATCCACATGGTGAATGGCATTGCTGATATAATTGGTAACCACCTCTTCCACCATATACTCGTCCCCCCACACGTAAATGGGAGCGTACTCCCGGTCAAAGCCAATGGATGCCTCCTTCTGCTCCACCAGCAAGGTCACCGAACTCATAATATTCCTAGTCAAAGCCACGATGTCAAACCGCTCAAAATTCACCTGGTTGTTTCCGAACTCGATCTGATTCAGCGTCAGAAGCTTCTGAACCATCTTATTCATCTTCCGCGCCTCGTCGATAATCACCTCGCAGTAAAATTCCCGGCTCTCCAGATCATCATTGATATTTTCCTGCAAGCCCTCCGCATAGCCCTGGATCAGAGCAATAGGTGTTTTCAGTTCATGGGAGACATTGGACAGGAAATCTTTTCGCATCTCATCAATCTGAATCTTCTTCTCGATATCCTTCTGCAGCTCATTGTTGGCAGACTTCAGTTCCGAGATGGTCGTTTCCAATGTTTCCGACAACATGTTAATGCTGCCGCCCAGCACGCCGATCTCATCCTTTGTGGCGACGGGGTATTTCACATCGAAATCCAGTTCCGACATGCGTTTTGCAATATTGGTCATCTGCATGATGGGCTTGGAAAATCGATTTCCAAAGAAGATCATCACCAGCACGCCCATAATCACCACGCCAAATCCGGTGTAGACAATAAACTGGTTGAAAATGGAAATGCTCTCCCGCATATTCTGGGTATTGGTGCGCAGATAGACAAAGGAGCCGCTCTCCAGCTCCCCGAAAAGTTCCAGGTAATTCGTGCCAATCCTGTTATCGTACACCTTGAACACATTGTACGAATCCCTAGACCGAATCAGCTTTCTCCCGCTTCCCTTCATGCCCTGGCCATCCTCCCCGGAACTATATAGGTAGTTCTGGGTCAGATCTTCCACGATCTGCTGCTGCCCCTTATCCACTTGGGGATATTCAAAGCGGTAAATCAATTCCCCGAAATAATTGGACACCGTAAACACATACAGGCTGATGCCGCTATTCTCATCTAAAATGTTCAGCTTTAACTGCCCCTGCTCACTGATCTGCCTCTGCCCGCCGACATATTCCATATCCTGGGACGCAATTCCATTCACGCTGTCATACGCCCGGGACAGCACCCTGACTTTCCTGCTCTCGTAAAAGGGGGACAGCAACGCATAATTCATCACCCAGAACGCTATCAGAATAATCCCCATCAGCAACATCATAATCATGATCAATTTCGTCCTGATGGAATGCCATCCATTGACGCAATACTCCTCCTTTTCCCCTCTTCGCCTGTTCTTTGTCCCTCTGCTCACAATCTCCTCCCGCTCCTTTCGGATCTTCCCCCGCCCGGTGCCGCCATCCCCGAAGATCCGCTCCATCTCGTGAAAGAACAGCCCTCCACCCGGCGATCCATGTCACCCGCATTTTGCCAAACAAATGGCACTGCCAGCCCATCATTGGCAACAATCCGTCACTCCGCCTCGAACTTGTAGCCCATGCCCCAGATTGTCTTAATGTATGCCCCCTTTTCCCCCAGCTTGTTCCGCAACTTCTTCACATGGGTATCGATGGTTCGGGCATCCCCAAAATAATCATAATTCCATACATTGTTCAGTATCCTCTCCCGGGACAGAGCCACGCCCTGATTGTTCACAAAGTAGGTGAGCAGTTCAAATTCCTTGAAGCTAAGCTCCACATTTTTGCCGTCAATCACCACCTCGTGGGCCGCCTGGTCAATGAGGATTCCTCCCACCTCCATCCGCTCCTCGCCCCCCAGATTGGCCCGGCGCAGAATCGCCTCCACCCGGGCTACCAGTATCTTCGGGCTGAATGGCTTGGAAATATATTCGTCCACGCCCAATTCAAAGCCGAGCAGCTCGTCCTTCTCGTCGCTCTTTGCCGTAAGCATGATGATTGGCACCTGAGACAAACGCCTGATTTCCCTGCAAGTCTCCCAGCCATCCATCTTCGGCATCATCACATCGAGAATCACCAGGGCAATCTCCTTATGCTCAAAGAAAATCTCCACTGCCTCCTCCCCGTCACCAGCCTCCAGCACCTCATATCCCTTCTTTGCCAGAAAATCCTTCACCAGCTTCCGCATCCTCTGCTCATCGTCGACCACCAAAACTTTCAACTGTTCCATTGCGAAACCTCCCCTTCAGGCATTTTTTGTTTACTATAGCAGATAAATATGTACAAAATGTGTAGAAGTTCACAGAACGAACCCCTACACATTTTCCCATTCTCCTGCATCTATTTCGGCGAATCCTTTCCATCCCCGGATCCGTTCTCCAATTCCTTCTTCTCCACCGCCTCTTCCCTCTCTTCCAGCGACTCCTCCCAATCCTGATATTCATTAATCAGCTCTTCCCGCATCTTCTCCTTATAGTTGGTAAAATACGTAAAGACAGAATACTGGTTATTGTAGGTAATCACCATCATGCCCACCACAACCACCAATAGCACGCCGATCAGAAGGTTTTTAATTAGGTTGGCCCCCCTGGCCTTCTCGTATGCCTTCCTGTACTCTTCCGCCTGTCCATCCCCCGCCTGCGGCAAGACTTTTGTCAGCACCCTTCCCACCGGAATGGGATCCAGCACGTCCTCCGTCACGATTTCAGAGTCCACCAGAATCTTTCGCAGTTCCGCCATAAATTCCAGCCCGAACACTGTCTGAAAGGATTGCTTTTCAGAAGCCGTCTTGTATATCTTGTACACCGCCTTCCTATCCGATAAATCCGCATGGGCGCGAAGATAGGCAATGGTCTCCCGCTCCTTATTTGCCTGTTCATAATCCTTCCGATTCTGAAACACATATTGATCAATCACATAAGATTCCGCCATCACTTCTTTTCATCCCTCTCATAGGTTGTTTCTTTGTCAATCCACGACTTCACTTTCTCAATCAGCGCAGTATGTTCCAGATAGCTCTTGTTGCTCTTCTCATAATCCTCTTCGCTATCATAAGAAGATTTATTGTTTTCATATTCCTCTTCCAGCAAGGAGGCGTACTCTTTTTTCGTATAGGAAATCCCCTCCTTGTTGGCAACTGCCTGGGCTACCATAATCTCTTTCACCGTATCCAGCGCCAATTCCTCCAGCTGATTTTCCACAAAATCCGGTTCGTCTGCAAAGCCAAAGGACTGAAACATTTCATCATGGGTGCATCCCTGCACGTCCGCCATATCATAGTAGCCTTGGAGCACCTCCTTCTTGGCGGCGGCGACCATGTCCTCCGGGTAATTCTTAATATCGGATTTCTCCATCACCTCGCTCCAGGCATACTCCGCCTTCTCTTCCTCCGCAGACTTCACCAGCTCTTCCTTCAAATGCTCATTGTATTCCTCCACCGTCTGATAATCAGAAATGGACTGTATGAATTCATTATTATAATCCGGTTCAATGGCATCCCCGCAGATATATTTCAGCTTCAGCTTGAATTGTACCGTCTTGCCGTCAATGCGGTCATTGCCATAAGAACCCTCCGGCACCTTGACGGAAACCTTCTTCGTCTTGCCCGTCTTCATGCCGATGAAGGCATTCTCAAAATCCTCCAGCCACTCCTTGCCGCCGATGTCAATGTAATCGCTGCCGCACAGTTCCTCCATCTTCACCCCGCCAATGCGGCCCTCAAATTCACCGTACACCATGTCTCCGTCATGGGCAGTCCCTTTCTTCTGCTCATAATTGGTGTACTCCTGAATCACGCTGTCTATCTCATTCTGCAAATCCTCTTCCGTAGGCACTAAGGAGATTTTCAACCCCCGGTATTTCCCCAGCGAAACCTCCTTTGCCACCTGATAATATTTCCCGGACTTCTCCTTCTCCACCTGCTTCTCCTTGGCCATCTTTGTCCTGACCCGGCTCATCCTATACCCAAAGAAGGTGCCTATGACCAGGCCAATGGCCAAGCCGCCGGCCAGACAGCCCGCCGCTATGATCTGCCATCGCTTCTTCCCGGTCTTCTCCATCTCTTTTTCCTGATTATTTTCTGACATTTCATCCCATTCCTTTCTATCATTCTAAGTTGGCAAGCATCTTCCATTCTCTCATTT
>CATKZA010000196.1 GCA_949841235.1 uncultured Clostridiaceae bacterium | reverse complement strand
CTTATTGTTGATATAGTTCAGACCAAATCCCATCTTAATCGTGTTGAGAAGCTGGATGGCATCGTTGTCCTCCTGGGTTCCAAAATAATTTTGCAGCTGGGCATTCGGATCCACTTCGCTGAGAATCAGGCTGCAATCATTCAGGAATGTCTTGGACCAGTTCCCCAGAATATTATTAATCGTCTGATTGACCTCCGTCTTGCTGTTGACCTTGCGGATAGAAGTGTTTGCACTCTTGATTCCAATCTTTCCGCCGCTGCTATACAGTTCCAAGTCAGCCACGCCCACGCTGGCTCCCCGGTTCTCCACCTGAACCAGGGGTTTTCCATTCACCAGCCCGGTCACTTTATTTACTCCCGGCAGATCATCCCACTTCGTGCCATTCTTGGAGGGGAAATCCGTGTGCAGATGCCCGCAGAGCACGGCATCCACGCCGGGAATCTTCGTCAGGGCATAACCGGTATTGTTATCCATCTCTGCCGGCTTCTCATCGCCAACGCCGGAATGCGCCAGCACCACGATCAAATCCGCCCCGGCTTTTTTTAATTTCGTCACCTGGGCCTTGGTATTCTTCACGATATCCTCTGTCTCCAGCACGCCTGTATAGCTGGTCCTCTTCTTAGACAGGCTGGGCACCGTCTCCCCGATGAGCCCCACTTTCACCTTCAAGGTCTTCCCGCTCTCCGTCACCAGGGACTTGGTAATGATGCGGTTCTCCGCCCAGATATGCTTCTTAGTATTGGCATCCCACACATTGGAGAGCACTACCTTCCCCGTAAGCTTGGCTCCGGCAAGCTGATTTTTAATGTATGCTAATGTGTAGTCGAAATCATGGTTCCCCAGAACCATGGCATCGTAACCCATCTTGGCCATGGCATTGTACACCGGCTGCTGGGCAGAACTATTGTAATCATAGATATAGTCCGTGGTATAATCATATAGGCTGTCTCCCAAGTCAAAGAGCATGGAATTGTTCTTATTTACTTCTGCTTTCGCCTCCTTGATGAGGGAAACCGTCCTAGAATATCCTCCCGTGGTATACAGCTTGCCCGTCTCATAATCCTCGGTAGTCACCTGACCATGGATATCCGAAGTAAATACCAGGCGCAAATCCGCCGTATCCTCTGCCGCCTTCGCTGATTTCATTTGCATGGGAGCCACCAAAGATAGAGAAAGGGCCAGTACCCCTGCTATCAATCTTTTCCCCCCACGAAAAATCTTCTTTCTCATATCAAACCATGCCTTTCTAATCTGACATGCCGCTTTCAGCGGCACTACCTATTTCGTCGTTTACTATAACTATGATTTGTGTCAAAAACGTTTCATTCTTCTATAATATTGTTGTCGATCAGTGATTCCGCCACCCGCAAGTCATAGGGATAGGTAATCTTGATATTGTATACCTCTCCCTGCACCAGATGCACCTGCTCCCCCTTAATGACACAGATTTTGGAGGCATCCGTGAGAATTTTCTTCTCCTCCTCCGTCAGGGACTGGTATAGCTCTCGCAGCCTCTTTGCCCGGAATGTCTGGGGCGTCTGCCCCTGGTACATATTGCTGCGGTTCGGTATCTCAGAAATCACCTGGCCATCCCCGCTGGACACAATGGTGTCCGTGGAGGGAATCACCGTATCCACTGCCCCATACTTCTTCCCATAGTCAATGTTCTCCTGAATAATCCGGCGGGTGAGGAAGGGGCGGACAGAATCGTGGGTGACAATCAGCGTGTCATCATCCAGCCCATGGAATTCCTCGATATACGCAATGGCATTCATCACCGTCTCATTCCTGGTATCTCCCCCGGTTACCACTGCCACATGGTCTGCCTGTTGCGGGCAATATTTCCTAATCAGGCTCTCCGTGTGAGCCACCCAGGGCTGGGGACACAGTACCAGCAGTTTTTCAAATTCCTCCTGCTGCAAAAATTTTTCCAAAGTGTAAATCAATATGGGCTTGCCCCCCACATGGATATACTGCTTCGGCTTCTCCACATTTCCCATGCGGCTGCCAATCCCCCCTGCTAAAATCACTCCAAATACCATAAAAATCCTCCTGCCTATTTTCACACTTCCGAACATGCCTGCATCGCAGGCACAAACAATCAGTGAGAAGAATGCCCGTTTTTGGCATTCTTCCGGTGTGTAACTTAGAAGTTCTTAGCCCGCGTTTTTTGCTGGCTTAGAACTTTCTTTACACACTTCGATCATACCGGCTTCGCTGGCGCAAACAGCCGGAAGAACGCTGATTTTGCGTTCTTTTCAGGAATGACTTAGTATCCTTTGCGCATGGTCTTTTCATGCGCTAGGGATACTTCATTCCTTTTCGTTGATATAGTTGATCAGGCCCTCCGCCTGGATAATCTTCTGCATGAAGGGCGGAAATGCCTGTCCCTTGTATTCCGTCCCCTTCGTCCTGTCATAGATCATCCCGCTGTCAAAATCAATCTCCACCTGATCTCCTGCCTCAATCTCCTTCGCCGCCTCCGGACACTCGATAATGGGCAGCCCGATATTGATGGCATTTCTGTAGAAGATTCTGGCAAAGGTCTCCGCAATCACGCAGCTGATGCCGGATGCCTTGATGGCAATGGGCGCATGCTCTCTGGAGGAGCCGCAGCCAAAGTTCTTATTTGCCACCATGATATCCCCATCCCTCACCCTCTTGACAAAGTCCGGGTCAATATCCTCCATGCAGCTCTTTGCCAACTCTTCCGGATCGGAGGAATTGAGATATCTGGCCGGAATAATCACATCTGTATCTACATTGTCACCATACTTATGTACTGTACCACTTGCTTTCATAATGATTACCTCTTTTCTGCGCTGCCCTCTTCTTCATAAAAGAACAAAACCTCTTACAAATTTGTGCTGGCAGCGCCCAGCCACAAACCGCAACGCAAACTGTGCTTGTGCTGTAAAAGACTCATTTTTCTATCTCTATCTCCAAATGCGCACCTTAAAGTCCCAGTTCTGACGGCTGGGAAATCCTTCCCGTCACGGCGCTGGCCGCCGCCACAGCCGGGCTTGCCAGGTACACCTCGGACTCCACATGGCCCATGCGCCCTACGAAGTTCCTATTGGTGGTGGAGACTGCCCTCTCCCCTGCCGCCAGAATGCCCATATATCCTCCCAGGCAGGGTCCGCAGGTAGGCGTGCTTACGATGGCGCCGGCTTGGATAAAGGTCTGCACCAGCCCCTCCTCAATAGCCTGCATATAGATGGCCTGGGTAGCGGGAATGACAATGGTGCGAATGCCCTCCGCCACCTTGCGTCCCTTCAGAATCTCCGCCGCCGTGCGCAGATCCTCAATCCTTCCGTTGGTGCAGGAGCCGATTACCACTTGGTCAATATCCACCTGACCTGCCTCGCTCACCGTCTTCGTGTTTTCCGGAAGATGGGGGAATGCCACGGTAGGCTCCAGCTTGCCAAGATCAATAGTATACACTTCATCGTAGACTGCATCCTCGTCCGCCTCGTAAACCGTATACTTCTTCGTGGAATGCTCCTCCATATATGCGATGGTCTTTTCATCCACCGGGAAGATTCCGTTCTTTGCCCCCGCCTCGATGGCCATATTGGCAATGGAGAAACGGTCATCCATCGAAAGATTCGCCACGCCGTCCCCCGTAAATTCCATGGACTTATACAGTGCGCCGTCCACGCCAATCATCCCGATGATATGCAGGATGACGTCCTTTCCGCTCACCCACTTGGATGGCTTGCCCGTCAGCACGAACTTGATGGCGGAAGGCACCTTGAACCACGCCTGGCCCGTGATCATGCCGCATCCCATATCCGTGCTTCCCACGCCAGTGGAAAAGGCACCCAGCGCACCGTATGTACAGGTGTGTGAATCTGCGCCAATGCAGGTCTCCCCCGCCACGATCAGCCCCTTCTCCGGAAGCAGGGCATGCTCGATGCCCATCTGCCCCACCTCAAAGTAATTGGTGATGTCATGCTCCTTGGCATACTCCCTCACGCACTTGCAATGCTCTGCGGACTTTATGTCCTTATTCGGGGCGAAATGATCCGGCACCAGCGCCACCTTGTCCTTGTCAAATACCGTCTTTTTCTTTAACTTCTCCACCTCGTGGATCGCCACCGGGCCGGTGATATCATTGGCCAGAACCATATCCAGGTTCGCCTCGATCAACTGTCCTGCCTCCACGGAAGGCAGCCCTGCGTGAGCCGCCAGAATCTTCTGCGTCATTGTCATTCCCATGATTTACCTCATTCCTGCGCTGCTTTTTGCGCATAAAGCAATGTTTGTGCAAGCAGCGCGCAGTCACAAACTTGCCGAGTGAAAAATTTATTTTTCACTCTTACCTCTATACTTTATATTGCCGTGACACAAACCCTCTGCCACGGAACTCC
>CATKZA010000195.1 GCA_949841235.1 uncultured Clostridiaceae bacterium | reverse complement strand
GCGATAGTGGCACTTCTCAGGATGCCCGCCACACTCTCATACACATATTCCCGCACCTCCGGACGGCTCAAGTCCAGCACCAGCTGGTTCCGGCCCTGAGCCGGCTCCCTTCCCGGCAATCGCAATGCCCAGTCAGGATGTGCGCGGTATACATCAGAATCAGGGGAAATCATTTCCGGCTCGAACCAGATGCCAAATTCCATGCCCAGTCCATTCACCTCGTCCACCAGACTCTTCAAGCCGCCCCGGAGCTTCTCCTCATTCACCTTCCAGTCCCCCAGACTGCTATGGTCATCGTTCCGATGGCCAAACCAGCCATCATCCATCACCAGCATCTCAATGCCCTGCCCAGCCGCCTCCCTGGCGATGGCCAGCAGCTTATCCCGGTCAAAGTCAAAGTAGGTGGCCTCCCAGTTATTGATCAGCACCGGCCTCTTCCGATACACCCATTTTCGGGGCAGGAGATGCTCCCGGTACAATTCATGGAGATTGCAGGTCATGGCATCCAGCCCCCCGCAGGACTACACCAGACCCACCTCCGGCGCTTGGAAACTCTCCCCCGGCTCCAGCCGCCAGCAAAAGTCCTGGGGATGAATCCCCATCACCATGCGGTGGCCGCCAAACTGGCTCTTTTCCACAACGCCCTGAAAACTCCCGGAATACACGAAATGCATCCCATGCACCTCCCCGCACTCCTGCCCGGCATGCTCCGATACCAGCGCATAGAAGGGATGATGCTGGTGGCTGGAAATCCCCCTGGCGGACTCAATCAGCTGTACTCCCACATCTACCTTCTGCCTGGTGATATGTCTCTCCCTCGCCCAAGCACCAGTGAGGGACAGGGCTTCGTAGTCTCCCTCCCCCATGTCAAGGCATGCGGAGAGAACCTTCTCCAGATAAAGGGCATCCTCCCCCTGATTTTCCACGGACACGCTGCGCATCACGCAATCAATCCCCGGAAACGCAGAATACAGAAGCCTAACCCTCAGCCCCAGGCATCGATCCTCCAGAAAAACCGCCAACGTCTCCCCGTCCTCCCCGAAAGTTGCCGGCAGCCCTTCCAGTTCCGGCTTCCCCTGCATGATCTCGTATCCCGCAAATCTCAAATCCACGCCCCGGTTCCCCTGCCTGCCTCTCACTTTCAGACAAGATTGCCTGAAATCTCCAGTCCCATGGCAGGAATACTCCATGGGCAGCTTATCCAGAAATGACACCTTCTCTCCATCACCCACAGACACATCCCTCAAATTCTCCTCCGAAAAATCCAGCAGGTACCCCAGGTCCATGCTCTCTATTCTCCGCCCATAATACAGGTGCGCAAGATATTCTCCTCCCACAATCCCCATTGCATAACTGCTATTCGGCGTATCTATCTTAAAAATCTGCTTTTCCTCATCAAATTGAATCATCTTCCGCTACCCCTTTCCTGCTAAGAAAACGCAAAAAAGCATTCCTTGCAATCTTGATTACACACTTTCAAGCATGCCGGCTTCGCCTTTCACGCTTCCTGCATTGCAAAAAACGCCAAAAGGCTCCTCTTCGTCCATCATCAGAAACATCATCATGGCATAGAGCGATCTAGTGGTAATGCGCTCCTCCCTGACTACCCGCCTAACCTCCTCTTTCCCCAGAAGCCTGACCTGAATATCTTCCTCATCCTCCTGATATCTGCTGTCCGCCTCCCCGGTCACATAGCCAAAAACAGTCACGTTGCTCTCGTCCGTCATGCCCGGCGTCATAAATGCCGCATTCCCCGAAAAATCCTCCATCCCCCGGCAGATTTCCAGACGCATGCCCGTCTCTTCCCAGACTTCTCGAATCGCCGCCTCGCCTCCATCCTCTCCCGGATCAATCATGCCCGCCGGAACGTCATACACCGTCTTTCCCAACGGATACCGATACTCCTCGATCAAAAGCAGCTTTCTGGGACATCCTCTCGTCACCCCAAAGACCGTCACGCCCTCCGGGATATTTTCTCCCGTATTGATTTTCAACGCCTCTTTCTTCCTGCGGGATGCAAAATAATAGTTCAATTCCTCGCCCTTCCTATCCGTAGTCTCAATCTGATATAGATTCAAGAAGGGCGTGTCTGTCAACTTTATAATCTCTTTCTCTTTCCGCAAATTCTTCACCGAATCCCCTCCCCCTTTCCGCCTTAACTTCATCCACAGGCACTTTATACCAATTAAAATATCATCTTTTTTAAGCGAAATCAAGTTAATTTTCTTTGAATCATATCAAAATCCTGTGAGATGTTACTCCCAGCCATGGTGACCCCATCCATGATGACCTCCCCGGCAGCCCCCCTGATTCATCCCCTGAGAATCATCTTCAGGAATTTCTCCTGAATCATCCTCAGGAATTTCTCCTGAATCATCTCCTTGAAAATCATCTTCAGGAATCTCTTCTGAATCATCTCCCGACAATCGCTCAATCAAATCCCGAATCTCTCTCATGGTCATCCCCTGAATATCCTCCGGCATCACATCGGGATCAAGTTCCCGCAGTTCCAGATATGCCCTATATTTTCCATAAGACAGCCCCAGTTCATGAGCCGCCTCCACATCCTCAATATTCGAGGAGCCACAGTAAGTATTTCTATGTCCCGACGTACAATGCTCTATATTCGTAAGCATCCTTCCGCACGCACTCTCGTCATCCCCCACTACGTCTATGGCAACGACTTCATCCCGCCTCAGGCACCTTCTCACGCTATCGCTAGACAGTATCTCCTCTAGGGCATCCGTATATTCCGCATATTTGACATTCACGGAATCCGCCAGTTTCCTTCCATCTTCATTAAATCCCTTGACGGAAACCACCCTGTCAAAACGATTCACGCCCAATTCCAAGGACGGATTCACGTCAATGCTAATCACCGAAACCGGCTTGAAATAGACTTGGTAGCCACCCCATCCCGCCACAAGGATTGCCATGCTCGCCACCACCGGAATCAGCCGTTTGTATCCCCATCCACGATATTTTCTAACGTCCCCGGTCTTCTGGGCAAGAAATCTTCTGGTGCTCTCTTTTAATTGCTCTTCTGCGCGAATTTCCCCAAAAGCCTCTTTCAATTTATCATTCATCTTCAAAGCCCTCCAATTTCTTCTTCAGCATCTGCCTAGATCGTGTCAAAAGCGTATAGACCGTATTGGTATTCTTTCGCAGCAGCCGTCCTATTTCCGGAGCCGTATACCCCTCATAATAGTGCAGGTACACCACCACTCGGTTCTTTTGGGGAAGGGAGAGGACAGCCTCTAGCACCTCCCTGTGATCCGCAGGCGCTTCTGCGGGCCAATCCACCAATTCATCCAGGGATACCGTCCGACTGCGGTAAAAGCTCTTGAGCAAATCCTTACACGCATTGATCGTCACCCGAATCATCCAAGCCCTCTCATGCTCCTCGCTCTCAAATGAAATAGAACTAAGGACATATTTCAGGAAAACGGTCTGAAATATGTCCTCAGCATCGGCATAATTTTTCAAATGTATCATACACAGCCGCCGAACCGTGTCAGCATAACGCTCGATGGCCCTATTGACTTCTTCTTCGCTCCGCATAGTAAAAATCCTCACCCGAATGCTAATTCCTTCTTCCCCATCCTCCGCCATGGCAGCCACGTCCGCCCGCACCGTATCCGCACCCGCCTCTGGAGGCATAATTATCACACACGCCGTCGCCGTCCGCATCCGCATAATTTCTGCCACGGCCATTCGTTCCATAATTATCGCAGATGCCATCACCATCTGCATCCACATAATTCCCTCGGCACGCCCCTCCAAAACCGCCTTTTTTTAATAATTTCTTATAAGCGGCTTTCTTGCTGTTAGGAACTGTGGCTTTGGCAGACTTGGGAACCTTATAAAAGGCCTTCTTTCCAACGGATTTGATGGCACCGCTCTTGATATTGATCTTGGTCAATTTCTTGCAGCCGCTAAATGCCTTCTTTGCGATGGAAGTCACCTTAAACGTGCAGCCACCCAACTTAACCGTTGCAGGGATCGTGGCGGTTTTCGCTTTCTTGTTCTTCATGCCGGATACTGCAACTGTGCCGTTTTTTGTGGAAGATTTCGTTATTTTATATTTCAGTCCGTTTACAGTAGCGACCTTCCCCTTTGCCAACGCCTGATCTGCGCTGTCCGCAACACTATTGGCACTGCTTTTGCCATCCGCTGCATTATCAGCACTTCCCGTGCCATTTACAACATAATCGGCACTTCCTGCACCATTCACCCCACCATTAGCACTTCCCATGCCATTCACAGAATTATTGGGGCGGGCATTGGGATTTGTGCCAAAATTATCACAGACGCCATCTCCATCCGCATCCACATAATTCCCGCAGCCATATCCCCCATTTCCACAGTGCGCTCCATGGTTATC
>CATKZA010000194.1 GCA_949841235.1 uncultured Clostridiaceae bacterium | reverse complement strand
CAGGGGGGCTTGCAGATGTGGTGGGCTCTCTGCCAAAGTATTTTAACAAGAAAGAGTTCGACGTGCGGGTCATGATTCCGAAGTATGCGTGCATTCCTGAGGAGTGGAAGCAGCAGATGAATTATGTCACCCATTTTTATATTGATCTGGCATGGAGAAAGCAGTATGTAGGGATTCTGGAGATGGAGTTCGAGGGCGTGAAGTTCTATTTCGTGGATAATGAGTTTTATTTTGCGGGATTCCAGCCCTATGGGAATATTCATGAGGATATCGAGAAGTTTGCCTTCTTCTGCAAGGCATCCCTTTCCGCATTGCCTAGCATTGATTTCCGTCCGGACATCATTCACTGTCATGACTGGCAGACTGGCTTGATTCCCGTATATTTGAAGGACATGTTTGCAGAGAATCCGTTTTTCCACAACATCAAGACGATTATGACCATACACAACTTAAAGTTCCAGGGGATTTGGAATTTGCAGAAAGTGAAGGACATCACAGGGCTGAAATCTTATTTCTTCTCTGCGGATAAGCTGGAGGCTTACGGAGATGCCAATTACCTCAAGGGGGGCATTGTCTACTCAGATATGGTTACCACGGTGAGTGACTCCTATGCGGAGGAGATTAAGATGCCTTTCTATGGAGAGCATCTTGACGGTCTGATGCGGGCTAGGAGCAATTCCCTGGTGGGCATTGTGACTGGTTTGGACTACAATGAATACAATCCGGAGACTGACCCGATGATCTTCCAGAATTATTCTGCCAAGACATTCCGCAGGGAAAAGGTGAAGAATAAGCGGGGCTTGCAGAAAGAATTGGGACTGGAGGAAAATGACAAGAAATTCATGATCGGCATCGTTTCCCGGCTCACGGATCAGAAGGGCTTTGACCTGATTGACTACGTGATTGAGGAAATCTGCGCCGAGGATACCCAGCTGGTGGTGCTGGGAACTGGGGAGGAGAGGTATGAGAACCTGTTCCGTCACTTTGAGTGGAAGTATCATGACAGGGTGTCTGCGAACATCTTCTACTCCAACGAGCGGTCTCACAAGATTTATGCGGCCTGCGACGCTTTTCTGATGCCATCTCTCTTTGAACCATGTGGATTGAGCCAGCTGATGAGCCTGCGCTACGGCACGGTGCCTATCGTGCGGGAGACAGGTGGATTGCGGGATACGGTGGAGCCGTACAATGAGTATGAGAGCAAGGGGACCGGCTTCTCCTTCTGCAACTACAATGCCCATGAGATGCTGGATACGATCCGCTATGCCAAGGATGTGTATTATAATAGAAAGCGGGAGTGGAACAAGATCATTGACCGGGGCATGGCCATGGACTTTTCTTGGGGAAATTCCGCTGGAAAGTATGCTGAATTGTACAGGGGGCTGTTATAAGGCAGGATTTTGTATAACAAAAAGAACCGCATTACTGCGGTTCTTTTTAGGTTACAACCTAATACGAATTTCTCCACTTTTAAAATAAAATGATATAAAAGGTAACTATATCTGCGTACCAATAGGAACACATGGAATAGTATCAATCAAACACTTATCAATAAAAATTTTGAATGATTCTTGATTATAACTGTGCACAATTAGCCGATTCTTACTACGTTTGATGCCTGAGGTCCCTTTTCGCCGTTTACAACGTCGAATTCTACTTCTTCACCCTCGTCGAGAACCTTGAATCCATCCATCTGAAGGGCTGAGAAGTGTACGAATACATCTTTTCCTGTCTCGTCTGAGATAAAGCCGAATCCCTTTTTGGCATTAAACCATTTCACTGTTCCTTTCATTGTACTGCCTCCTAAAAATATATTCTGTTGTCAAATGACACTTTTTTGCCAACATATATAATCTAACATATACGAAAGAAAGTGTCAATGAAATAATGCTGGGAATCATTTGTTTCTTGTGATATACTGTTACTGTTTACAGTGATTTCTAGAAATGAGGCGGTGCGCAGCCTTGTATATCATTGGCAGAACTTGCCGTTATCATACATTACTGCGCAGACTGATCTATGTGGTGTTGCGAGCCTGGCAAATCTTTGCACCTTTTTATAGAAATAAAGGGAAGGATGTGGTAAAATGAAAAATGGCATGGCGATATACCGAAGGAAAGTCAATTACTACGAGACGGACTGCATGGGCATTGTCCATCATTCCAATTATATTCGGTTTTTCGAGGAGGCCAGGCTGGATTTGATGTCCCAGTGCGGCTTGTCCTATAGAAATATCGAGGAGATGGGGATTATGGTTCCCGTGACCTTTGTTGAGTGCGAGTATGTCAAGCCATTGCGGTATGATGACGATATTCGGGTTGAGAGCCATTTTGCCAAATATAATGGTATCAAGCTGGAAGTTTCCTACGAAATCTATCATGAGGGCAGGCAGGAACTGTGCACCAGAGGAAAGACGGGGCATTGCTTCCTGGATCGGGAAATGAAGCCGTTGCGCATGAAGAGGGAATTTCCGGAGATTTATCAAAAATTATCGACTCTGGTGGGAAAGAAGGAACGCAGTTCCTAGGCAGATATGCAAAAATGAGGTGTGGTTATGAAGAAGAAGTTGCGAGTTATTATCATTACGCTGGTGGTGCTTTTGGCGGGCACGGGCGCTTTTTTGTGGAAAATGAATCGTATGTCCAAGGAGATTGAGGAGAAGGAGCAGGCCCTGCTGAAGGAGGAGCGGGATTTGCAGGAAGAGCAGAAGGGGAAAGTCCTGGATCAGATCAAGGAGGTGGATATCATCCCGCTGCATCTGTCTGGCAGCGAGAAGAACGTGGTGACCACTGATTTTTCTTCGGTGGAGGAAATCTATTCCGTGCCCAAGTCTGCTTCGGTGGAGGAAAATCTCACGGCAATCAAGAAAAATAAGGCGTTCTCCACGGAGGATGCGCTGTGGGCGTACAATCCCTATGGCACCAATAGAAATTCCATGTATGTGTATTTTGAGACCAAGGGAAATTGTTATGTCAGATATACGATTTCTGTGAGAGATGCATCGATCTCAGACTTCACCAGAACTGCCTATGCGAAAAATTCTGGAAAGGTGACGAAGGAACATGAATATCAGTTGATCGGGCTGGTGCCAGGGCAGACGAACTATATTCATCTTAAATTATTCAATCAGGATGACGAGTTATCAGAGACAAAGACTTTTTCCATAGATATTCCTGCCAGTGCCGTGGGAGCGGCAAGCCGCTTGGAGAATAAGAAGGGCGTGAGCAAGAAGGCTATTTCCAACGGACTGTTTACTTTGTTCGAGGAAGGGAAGAAGGCTGGGAAAACAAGGCAGACGGCGATTCTGCTCTACGACAATTCCGGCGTGCTGCGGGGGGAGATTCCCACGAACCATTACATAGGTAGGAATATGGAGCAGATTTATGACACCCTGACCTATGCTGTCTCTCCCAACCGGCTTGTGCAAATCAATTCCCTGGGACAGGTGACGAAAGCCATTGCCATCAACGGCTATGACCAGGAGGGGGAGTTTGCCTACGACGGATATGGCAATGTCTATGCCATTGCCACGGCAAACCAGAAGGGTGCAAGTCCCAGGAGCAAGGTGCTGCAGGTGGAACTGGAGACGGGGAAAGTATCCCAGGTGCTGGATATGGAGGACGTGCTGAAAAGCGTTTATCGAAAATCCGTAAAGCAGGCAAAGAAAAAGAGCGTAAACTGGATTGACTTAAACTCCATCCAGGTGACGGGAACCAACAAGTTGCTGCTGAGTTCCAGGAAACTGTCCAGCATCTTCCATGTGAGCAATGTGGGCAGCCTTTTGCCTAAAGTCAATTACATTATTGCAGACAAGAAGATTTACGATGGATATAAGAATTTACAGAAGAAGGTGCTGACGAAGGCATCTGAGGAAGAGGAAGCAGAGCCTACGGCCACTCCGGCAGTGAGGAACATCCTCAGAAAGCCGGTGGTGCCTGATCCTTTCATATCCCAGTATGGCCAGGAGGCTATCGGGTATAAGAAGCGGTCAGCGGAGGGGCAGTATGACTTGACGATGTTTAGCAACAATGCGGGTACGGGTGCCAAGGGGGACGGCAGTTCCTATTATTTATCCTTCCGCGTGGACGAGACGACGAACACCTACCAGCTTAAGACAAAGAATAAGGTGGAGGGAAATCGGAAGGATGGAAATTATATTTTGAATGGCAATCAGTACATTTATTGCCGCAGCGATGCCAGGTCTTTCAAAGAGGCGGATACCACGGGCAGACTGATTCGGGAAGACACGACCCAGACTCGCCCCGACAGGGTATGCAAGAAGGATTTTAAGAATTTCTGGTTCCGGTAATTCGTTGACCGGGAGTGGTAAAAGATGTATAATAAGAAGGTACGGAGTTTTACTAAGACATGGAACGCCATTGCGATGCAGG
>CATKZA010000193.1 GCA_949841235.1 uncultured Clostridiaceae bacterium | reverse complement strand
TGGGCATTCCCCAGCCGTTTTTGCAAGAATATCGGGAGATTTTGGAGGATGAGTACTTTAAGCCCCGGATGGAGCCGGGGGAGGAGGTGTCCTTTCCGGTACAGCTGCGCTGGGGAGGGGCGGAGGACGCAGAGGGCATTCGGTTGGAGATCGTGCTGGAGAAGACCCCGGAATTTCTGGAAGTCATATTTGAGGAGCCGCTGAATCTCATGATGGAAATCAATGGGAAATGGTTCTACAAGGCACCGGATACGGAGCGCATTGACTTGATGCCTGCATTTTTCGAGAACCCGGTTCTGGCGGAGAATACAAGTTATGGGCTGACGATTTTCGCGCCTCCTGCTACAGGGGAAAATGACCAGACCCAGGGCGAGGATTGGGAGGAGAATTATTATGCCAGGATGGAAAAGATACCTGTATTCCGCATCCGCTATGAGCAGGTAGCAGAGGTTCCCTACAGGTAGCGGGATGTGCGGATCATCAATGGTCACTATTCACGGCTTCGCCGTTCATAGTAACACAGCAGTGCTTTCAGCGCAGGGATGGATTTGGACGGATATGGTCGGGACTATGAATAGTACAGCGGAAAGGAATAGGCAGGATGAGTATATTCAAAGTGTTAGAAATGGTGGGGGGATTGGCGTTATTTCTCTATGGCATGCATATCATGGGGGAGAGCCTGGCGAAGGTTTCCGGGGGAAAGTTGGAGGCGATATTGGAAAAGTTTACTTCCACCCCTTTGAGGGCCGTGCTTCTTGGATTGGGCGTTACTGCGGTGATTCAATCCTCTTCTGCCACTACGGTGATGGTGGTGGGTTTTGTAAATTCCGGCATCATGAAGCTGAATCAGGCGGTGGGGATTATCATGGGTGCCAATGTGGGAACTACGGTGACATCTTGGATACTCAGCCTGACGGGGCTGGAGGGGGACAATGTGGTTCTGGCATTGTGCAAGCCGTCCGCATTTTCCCCGGTGCTGGCCCTGATTGGCGTATTTTTGATTCTCTTTGCCAAAAGCGGCAGAAAGCAGGACGTGGGAACGATTCTGGCGGGCTTTGCCATCCTGATGACGGGGATGGAGACTATGAGCGGTGCCATGAAGCCGCTGGCGGGAAATGAACAGTTCATTCGCCTGTTCCTTCTGTTTGGGGAGAATCCTGCCCTGGGCATTCTGGCAGGAACGGTGCTGACGGCGGTGATTCAGAGTTCTTCTGCCTCTGTGGGCATTTTGCAGGCTTTGTGCATGACGGGAAGCGTCCCCTTCTCTTCGGCCATCCCGATTATTATGGGACAGAATATTGGAACCTGCGCCACCGCCCTGATATCCGGGGTGGGGGCCGGCAAGAATGCCAAGAGGGCTTCCTTTCTGCACCTTTATTTTAACTTGATCGGCACCTTCCTTTTTGTGATTGTATTCTATATCCTACACGGCATTCTGGATTTTGCCTTTATGGATCGGGCGGCTACGGGAGCGGGCATTGCGGTGGTACACAGCGTGTTCAATATCTCTGCCACTTTGGTACTCCTGCCTTTCCGTAATGGATTGGTGAAATTGTCTATGCTCACCGTGAGGGATGGCAAGGAGGAGAGGGAGGGAAAGCAGGAAGCGGTGTCCCGCTTCCTGGACGAAAGATTTCTGGAGAGGCCGGCTTTTGCCATTGCCCAGGCGAAAAAGGCTTCCGTGGAGATGGCCGGGTTCGCCATGGATGCGGTGAGCCAAAGCATTTCCCTGCTTACATCCTATGACAAGAAGAAGGCAAAGAAGGTTCTGGAATTGGAGGATTTGGTGGACCGCTATGAGGATGGCCTGGGTGCCTATCTGATGAGGCTGGGCAATGCGGACCTGTCAGAGCAGGACTCCCGGAGGGTATCTCTGATGCTTCACTGTATCGGGGATTTTGAGCGGATTTCTGACCATGCCTGCAATATCGTGGAGACTGCAGAGAGGGTGCAGAAGGAGGAGCAGTTTTCTGAGAAGGCGCTGCTGGAACTGAAAGTCTATAAGAAAGCGGTGCGGGAAATCCTGCGCCTTACTAGGGAATTGTATGAGGAGGAGGATTTGGCACTGGCCATGGAGGTGGAGCCTTTGGAGGAGGTCATTGATGCTTTGACGGACGAGATGAAGAAGAGGCATATCAAGCGTCTCCGCAAGGGAAAATGCACCATCAATCTGGGATTTGTGCTGTCCGACATCACTACGGATTTGGAGCGGGTGGCAGACCACTGCTCCAATGTGGCCATCGGGCTGCTCCAGATCGAGGGAGAAGGTTTTGAGAGCCATGATTATCTGGATCAGCTGAAGGAAGAGGATGCGGAGAGGTTCAAGAGAAAGTATAAGGCGTACAAGAAAAAGTACCGTCTGCCCTAGTTTTGCACATCGGCAAGGCGGATGAACGAGTCGTAGCGGTAGCGTCTACGTTCCACTTCGGTTCGTGCTAATCGTGTGCCACTGGCACACAGCACCGTTGAGTGAATCCAACGCAGTCCGATGGTTCGGATTTTCTGACAGAAGGAAAAATTGCACGTATGAAGGGAGCTGGAATAAATGAGCCAGGCGATTGTAACTTTGAAGAAGGGGGAGGGGCGTACCCTCAAGAGCGGAGGACTGTGGGTCTATGATAATGAGATCGCCTCTATCATGGGATGCTGTGAGGCGGGGGATGTGGTCATTGTCCATGACTTTGACGGATATTCTCTGGGGAAGGGTTTTTTCAATCCCCACTCCAAAATAAGAATCCGCCTTCTGGCTAGGAATGCGGAGCAGGAGATTGACAGGGCGTTTTTCCGTATGCGGCTGGAGAATGCCTGGGAATATCGGAAAAAGACGGTGGATACCGGCAGTTGCCGCCTTGTATTTGGAGAGGCTGATTTTCTGCCGGGACTGGTAATTGATAAATTTGAGGACGTGCTGGTAGTGCAATCCCTGGCATTGGGAATAGACTGCTACAAGGAGGAAATCCTGGACATCCTGAAAGAGATTCTGGCCGGGGACGGCATAGCGATCCGAGGGGTGTATGAGCGCAGCGATGCCAAGGTGCGGAAGCAGGAAGGAATGGCATGCGCCAAGGGCTTTCTCGGGGCGGAATTTGATACCGATGTGGAGATTGTGGAAAATGGGGTCAGGTATTATGTGGATGTTAAGGAGGGGCAGAAGACGGGCTTTTTCCTAGATCAGAAATATAACCGCCAGGCAATACGAAAACTGTGCAGGGATGCCAGAGTTCTCGACTGCTTTACCCACACCGGCTCCTTCGCATTGAATGCAGGACAGGCCGGGGCGGCTTCCGTGCTGGGATTGGACGCATCGGAACTAGCAGTGGAACAGGCAAGAAAGAATGCGATATTGAATGGCCTGTCTGACAGGGTAGTCTTTGCCTGCGAGGACGTGTTCGAGAAACTTCCGGAATTGGAGCGGCGGGGGGAGCAATTTGACGTGGTGATCTTAGATCCCCCCGCCTTTACGAAATCCAGAAATTCTATCAAGAATGCGGTGAAGGGCTATCGGGAAATCAATATGCGGGGGATGAAGCTGGTGCGGGACGGGGGCTATCTTGCCACCTGCTCCTGCTCCCATTTCATGGATCAGGAACTCTTTGCGAAGACGATTGCACAGGCGGCAAAGAGCGTACATAGGAGGCTGCGCCAGGTGGAATTTCGCACCCAGGCTCCGGATCATCCGATTTTGTGGGCGGCGGGGGAGTCCTATTATTTGAAGTTCTATATCTTCCAGGTGGTGGAGGAGCGATAGTGCGAAAAGTCGCATAAACACTGTATTTTATGGGGGTTCAACTATTGTAACTAAAAGTGTTACGTATCGTAACTTATCGTAAATTGGTGTAAAACAACGCATAATTGGTGTAAAATTGGTGTAAAAATCAGGAGAAAAATTAAATATCTGGACACATGCATAAGTCCATAACTGATTGAGAAATCCTTGGTCAGATATGGGCTTATTCTAGTGCCTAAATATCTCGGGCGGTAAGCAACGCTGCTTTCCGCTAGAAATCGCTTCTGCAAGCAAAATACAGTGTCACAGGGGCATCTGTAGGCAAGGGAACATGGTAACTTAAAATTGTCATTTCATTGAAAGCGGAAAGGTCGTTTCAATGGAGACGAAATCAGATTCAATTCAGTTCGGGAGCATCTTCATATAGAAGCTCATGGAGAAGAAAGGATGGTGCATAATCAAAAGAGTAGGCAATATGAATGAACTGCGCAACAAAATAACAATGCGTAACATTACACATGTAAAAAGAAGGAAAAGCACTGGCAATTAGCAGAAGACAATTTATTGACCGCATGGCCGCAAATGGAGGGAAGACAAAGAAATCCTGCAAGGAATATCTGGATTTGATGCTGGATACCTTTTATGAGCTGCTGGAGGAAGGGGAAACCATCCGATTTGCCGG
>CATKZA010000192.1 GCA_949841235.1 uncultured Clostridiaceae bacterium | reverse complement strand
CAGCGAGATGACCGATTCCATGACGGAGATGGCGACGGCGGTCAGTCAGGTTTCAGATAAACTGAATAATCAGAGCGACGTCACAAAAGGGATTCAGGAGAGAGTAAGTAATATTGCCGGAGCGGCCGACGAGATGGTGGAGAAGTCCATGCAGACCCGCACGTTAATGAGTGAGAGCAGCGGGAAAATTTCAGCTTCCAAAAAGGGAGCGGAAGTAATGCAGAGTACGTCGAAGCAGATTGAGGATAAACTGACGCAGTTAAAAAAAGAAGCAGAAGATATGCAGGAAATTGTACGGGTGATTCAGTCAATCACGGAAAATACCAATCTTCTGTCACTCAATGCCTCGATTGAGGCGGCCCGTGCCGGTGAGGCAGGACGCGGTTTTGCCGTTGTAGCGGATGAAATCCGCACGCTGGCAGAGGATACACAAAATTCCGCAGTAGAAATCACGGATTTACTGGCGCATTTTCAGAATATTTCGGATGATGTCGGCACGAGTATCGGCGGTATTCTGGAAGAGATTCAGAAGCAGACAAACTATATCGAGGAGGCTTATAACCAGTTTGACGTTATGCAGGTTTCCTTAGGAGAACTGGACGGACAGGCCATCGGTATCCGTGATGAGATTCAGCAGTTGAAACATGCAAATCAAACTATCGTCGATGCGATATCCGAAATGTCTGCCGTATCTCAGGAAATGGCGGCAAGTACGAAGAACATTGAGGAATTGAGCGTAGTCAATCGCGAGGCCGGCGAGAAGACCGGAAACGAGATTAATAATATCGCTCTGGAAATGAAAGAATTGGTAAAGGAATAAAAGAAATGGAGCAGATTATACTATTTCAGGTAGCGCAAAGAGAGGAAGAGCAGATACGGCGTCTTGCCTCTGTCAAGAAAATTTCAGTTACCAATCGGGACAGCAGCCATGCGGCGGGGACGCTGGCTGAATTATGCGCCGGCAAAGATAACGGTCCCTTGCCGGCGCTGGAAAAAATCCCGGATAGCAGTCTGATGCTGTTTTGTGATGTGACGGAAAAGCATTTTGACAAACTTCTGTTTGAGATGAGAATGAAAAATGTTTCCGTTGATTACAAAGCGGTTCTGACCCCCTCTAACCGCCAGTGGACAATTCCGCAGTTGCTGCGTGAATTGGAGCGGGAACGCAGTCAGATAATGAAAGGGAACTGAGCAGAAACGACTACTTTTCTTTTTTGATTACCTGTTGAAAGTCTTTCATTTCCTTGGCAATGACACCGCTGAGTGCAAGCAGGCAGATTAGATTCGGAATCGCCATCAGTGCATTTGCAATATCGGAAAAATTCCATACGATTTCCAGCGTTGTAGTTGCACCGATATAAGCAATCAGAGAAAAGAAAATACGGTAAATCATATTGTATTTGTGTGTTTTCAGCAGATACTCCAATGCCTTTTCACCATGATATTCCCAACCGAGAATGGTAGAAAAGGCAAACAGAGCAATTCCGATGCATACCAGCCAGCCGCCTGTCCTGCCGAGTGCGCTCTGGAAAGCGGCGATGGTAAGCGGAGCGCCGATTAGCAGGCCGTGATATTCATAAGAACCATTTTCGTGGAAAATATATTGATTCAGTTCCTCATCGGTATAAGTGCCATTTAAGGCTGTCGTTGAGGAATTATCTTTTGGTGTCAGGGTAAGTGTTTTTGCTTCATCTTCCGAGCCGGAAGGTGTGAGAACAAATGTACTCTGGCCATCTTTGTTTTCTGTTTTCAACTGATAAGTAATCTTGTTTCCATCTTTATCCGGCAGTGTACAACTCGAAACGGGGCTATCATCCTCAACGTTAATGTTACACTCATATGCGCCGGAAATACTTGGCTCTACTTCTGTAGTACCAAGTGTTCCCGAACTGGCGATACAGAGACCTGTTATGCTGCAGACGACGATGGTATCCCAAAAAGTTCCTGTCATATTTATGTAACCCTGTCGAACGGCATTATCGGTTGTTGCCGCGGCAGCAGTAATAGCGGCAGAGCCCATGCCCGCCTCGTTGGAGAAAACACCGCGGGCAACTCCGAAGCGCATCGCATTCATCATGGCAGCGGTGATACTTCCGCAGAGACCGCCGCCCACTGCCTCGACAGAAAATGCCATCTTAAAGATCATCACCAAGCCAGAGGGAACATTAGACAGATTGCCCAGTATAATGATAATTCCCGCAATGATATAGAAAACAGCCATCAGGGGAACCACCACCTGAGACACCTTGGAAATGGACTTGATCCCCCCCAAAATAATGAAGAGCGCCAGCACCGTGATGGCAGCCCCCGTCACCCACATAGGAATGTGGAACGTGGTTTGCAGAGCGCTGGAAATCGAATTGGCCTGGGTCAGGTTGCCAATGCCGAAAGATGCCAGCACCGCAAAAAGTGCGAAGAGCCATCCCAGCACTGCGCCCACGCCCTTGTGCCTAAATGCCTTTTTCATCGTGTACATGGGGCCGCCGGACATCTCCCCCTGTTCATTTACCTCCCGGTACTTAATGGCAAGCATGCACTCGCTAAATTTGGAAGTCATGCCAAAAGCGGCAGATATCCACATCCACACCAGCGCACCCGGACCGCCGGACACCATGGCTGTCGCCACGCCTACAATATTTCCCGTTCCGATGGTCGCCGCCAGAGCTGTTGTCAGAGCGGAAAAAGGAGACACGTCCCCTTTGCCCTTTTTCTTCCGGGCATCCTTGCTCAGCACGCTGCGCAAGGCATAGGGGAGATTCCTCCAGCACAGCGCCTTGGTGCGGACAGTCAAGAAGGCCCCCGTCCCCACCAAAAGCACCAGCATGACCGGCCCCCACACCACATCGTCTACCAAGGTCAGAACATCTGAAATTGCTTTTGTAAAACTTTCCATAATCAATAACCACGCCTTTCCAGCGTCTGCAAACTTTATGCTGCAAATCGCTATTCGGGGCAAAAGTTCCAGACACATCTTTTTATTGTATACAAAAATACAAGATTACCTATATTTTACCACAGGCAAACTTTGGATTCAAGTTTAAATCTGCGCTGACTGACCATTCTAACCATCCAGTCGTCCCCATTCACGGCACCGTCCCGCCATTCATTTCTTCATGACAGCCTTCTCCCGCATGTAATATCCCCCATTGATGCTCATGGCCGGATATCCTCTCCTAGCCAGATCCCTGGCAATCAAGAGGCTGGTATTGCCCCTGTCGCAGTACAATACAATCCACTGAGGCACTTTGCCCCTCTCCTCAAGATACCGGGGCATCTCCTCCTCCAAGTGTTCCCAGTCTGCCCAGATGGCTCCTGCAACATGCGCCTCCTCATATTCCTCTCGCTCCCGCAAATCTATCATCAAAACATCCTCTTCCTGCCGAAGCTTTTCCAAGGTTTCCCAAGATATAATACGAAGTCTCATCCTTTGCCTCACTTTCCTACTGTACATTCTATATGTTATCCTATGACAAAATAACCACAAAGTGAAACATAGATCAGTCTGAGAATGTATGTTCTATGCAAAATGCGTGCATTTCAGCACTGAAAGTGCCGCGCATTGAAAATGGTTTTTGGCTTACCATGAACGGAGAGGCCGTGAATAGTATATTTAGCAAAAAAACAAAAAGGAATTACAAGATTAACTATTTCTATTTTTTAGAATAAATGTTACAATTATTGATAGCGAATGGAAAAATAATTTGTCCCTCTGGGGGATGCGAATGAATTTTATAACCTCATAAATGCTCAAATGCGAGATGACATGTGGTTTTTATATTTACAAGCAAGCAAATTTGCGAAATAATAATTTACAAGGAGGTCATTATGGTTAGAAATACCCAAGGTCTAGTGAGAACGAATGACAATTGCGTAGGCTGCAACAAATGCATCAATGTCTGCAGCTGTACTGGAGCCACTTTGGCAATCGAGTCGGATGATGGCAAAAATATTATTGAAGTGGATGGCAGCAAATGCATCGGTTGCGGCGCATGCTTTGATGCCTGCAAGCATGATGCCAGGGAATATGTGGATGACACGGAGGAATTTTTCAAAGCGCTGCAACGAGGCGAAAAGATTTCATTGCTAATCGCACCAGCCTTTTTGGCAAATTATCCCAGGGAATACGAGAGCGTGCTTGGCGGTCTTAAAAAATTGGGCGTGAACCGCATGATCAGCGTCTCTTTCGGAGCGGATATCACCACTTGGGCTTACTTGAATTATGTGAAAAAGCACAATTTCACCGGGGGAATTTCCCAGCCATGCCCGGCAGTAGTCAGCTACATAGAGAAATATGTACCGGAAATACTGCCCAAGCTATTCCCGGTACAAAGCCCCATGATGTGCGCCGCCGTATATGTGAAGAAATATATGGGACTGAATGACAAGCTGGCCTTCATCAGCCCATGCATCT
>CATKZA010000191.1 GCA_949841235.1 uncultured Clostridiaceae bacterium | reverse complement strand
TAATTTTCAACCAGGTCTTTTTCCCTATTCTCATGAGAAGAACGCTGCTTTTGCGTTCTTCATAGGAATGACTTATGTGAATGCTTTTTTGATTCTGCCGTCAGATATCTGAATCCTGCGGTCGCACTGCTCCGCCAATACCAGATCATGGGTCACCATAATCACCGTAGTCCCTTGGCGATTCACCTTTTTCAGCACATCCATGATCTCCTTCCCCGTCTTCTGATCCAGATTCCCCGTAGGCTCATCGCAGAGAAGAACCTCCGGCTCATTCATCAGCGCTCTGGCAATGGCTACCCGCTGCCGCTGTCCCCCGGACATCTCCCCCGGCAGATGCTCCTGCCTGTCCTCCAGCCCCATCTGAGCGATCACATTCTGGTAATGCCTCAAATTCGGCTTCTTCCTCCCAATCAGAGGCGGCAGGAGGATGTTTTCCCTAGCCGTCAGTTCCTCCAATAGCTTAAAGTTCTGAAATACGAACCCGATATTTTGATTTCGAAATCTCGCCTGCTTTCCCCGGCCATACCTTACAATATCCTTTCCCTGAAAAAGAATCTCCCCCCTGGTGGGCAGATCCATTCCACCCAAAAGATGCAGCAGCGTCGATTTTCCGCTGCCGCTGGCACCGATGACAGCCAAAAGTTCTCCCGCCATAATGTCCAGATTCACATCTTGCAGGGCCGCAACTCGCCCCTCCCCTTCACCATAGATTTTCTCAACTTGGCGCAACGCATATAATCTCTCTCCCACTTTCGCTCTCTCCTTTCGCATATATCGGCAGTCCTGTTCCACCCATCCCTCACATGTCATTTCCCCTCCTTTGGACAAAGACCTTCCACAGGAGAATCAGGAAGATATATGCAAGCATAATGAGCCATACAACCATTGCCGTGCCCATGACCGGCTGCTTATCGTACAGATAATAAGGAATATCATGAATCCATGGATATTTCTCCACAAGGGCATAGGGATCCTGGCTATGCAGGGCGGCGCTCCTCATGCGAGTGCACCATTTGCAGAACGAAGAAAATAATTCCACAGGAATGATGCTTACTGCCGCCCCCACCATGGCAATCTTTCCATATCGGAGGTAATTCATAGCAAAAATCTGTAGGTCCTCCATTCCCAGCAACCCCAGTGTCCCAATCTCTTCCCGTATGTTTTCCACCCGGACGGAAATGCCGTTTGCCACCCCCAGGAACCCATTGACCATCACCAGGGCAGCCAGGGCAAAAAATATGGCCATCACATTTCTCTTCCCCTTTTCCGTGGCATAGACCAACTCATTGACGCTAAAGCTAGTCATATATTTGGCCCCCAGCACCATCTGGTACCACTTCGCCTCAAAGGCACGATAGTCCTCCTGCCCCCTCAGCATGATCCCCACTCTGGTGTAATTCCTGTCCGGCAGCCCCCATCTCAGAAAGGCATCGTCCACAGTGAGAATGTTTACCGTAGCCCCGCCATAATTCTCAAAATAAACGTAATCCTCATACTCGTCCAAAAGCACGATGGCTCCCACTCTGGGATGGATGTCCTTTCTGGAATAATAATTCCACGACTTCTGCAGCTGGCCATCCAGCCGATAGGAATACTCCCGCTCCTTCTTCTGGTATTTCGGAGGCAGCTGATCCTGCACTGCCTGCTGGCTGGCATCCAGTTCCTCCGGAAGGATGAAATCGCAGAGCCGCAGTTCCTCCCCCACTTCAAAAGCATATCTTTGCTGCTTATTCCTTACCATTACCACCACCTCTTCCCCGGAGGCCAGCTTTTCCTCATCGATTTTTCCATCCACCTGGCACAAGGACTCCTCCGCCGTCACGTCTTTCACCATATGATGCAGGGAATGGGACTCCAGCCCCACCGTGGGCATGTTTACCACTGATTCTCCCGCCTTCACCCCTGCCTTCTGGTACCTGGCCCTCTGCGCCTCCTCCATGCCCAAATCATCTTCCCTGCCTCCATATACCTTCTGATGATCCAGATACATGCATTTAAAGTCATCTTTCGGATAAACCAAGGCACTGGAGCGATTAATCACCGCCGCATAGCTGTCCTTCACGCCCTTTTCCCTGGCAATCGCCTGATAATCCTCCCTGCTCACGCCAGTATCATGCCTTCCTTCCAGGGAATACGTAAGATTCACCGTATCCTCCGTGCGATTCATATAATAATCAAAATTACCCATCCCCGCCTCTTCCAGATGGTCTTCCAGATCACTGTATTCCCTGGCCGCCTTGCAGCGGAAAAAGAGATATCCAAATACAATCGTAGACATTAGCACCATGACGCTAAGCCAGGGAATGATTCGATTCAGCCAGGGACCCCGGCCAATATTCCGGTTCAGGATGCCATACAGCCCCCTGTCACCCTTCCGTTTCCTCTTATAAATCTTAGACTTTTCAATATCCAGAGGAGACATGCGGACCAGCGCGTACACGCCCAGACCCACCGCCAGCCCGCAGGCCAGAAATAGCACGATTCCCGGCAGGATCCAAGGACTTCTTGTCACAGTCTCAACGCAGGGCATATAAAACTCCAGCACCTCCGGCACCAGAAAAGAGGAGGGCAGCAGGATTCCAAAACATTTTTCTAAAAAAACCAAAAGCAGTTGAAAGCCATAACTGCCGCAGAGAAGCCCCAGCCCCCATGCAGTCAGCATATACGCAAGATACTCCAGAATCACGCCCGCCGCCAGACGCCAGCCGTTCATGCCCAGGCACATGAGCATGCCGAACGTCTCCTTCTTCTTCTCGATAGAAAGGCGCACCACGTCATAGATGCTGATGGTCATAATGGCTCCCATCAGAATCAGCAGCCCCGGCACTAGGAACTTGGTATTAAAATCCTCCTTTCCCTCCCCGGATTCCACCACAGATTCCAAATGATTCATAGAAGTGTCTAGATCCATGGCAAAGGGAATCATCTGCGTCAAATCAAACATTGCATTCTTGCGGGGCGAGACAACACCCCAATCCGACTTAAATTCCCTATTCCATTTTTTGCTCTCTATGGAATAATACCTATCGTCGGCCTTGTGAATGTTTTTATCTGTCAGTTCTTTCAGGGTAGCAAAGCAATGGGTCTGGCGAACCTGAAAATGATCCAGCGCAAATTCCGGCATGATATATGCCATGGGAAATTCCTCCGTGACCAAATCCTGTCCCGCCATATCTTTTACTGAATTTCTGGAACAATTCACATCTCCATACTTGGTACCGGACTTTAATTCTATGATGCCGGACAGGGTGTACTCCCTCTCTACAGACTTTCCATTTTCAGGCAGGACAAGGGCAATCTTCTCACCCAATTCCCCCCGCATCCCGCACTCTTTCATGGTCAGCCGGTTCATGCAGATCTCTCCCTCTTTTCCGGGATAATGCCCCTCCACAGGAGGAACATAAAATAATTCCTGGGCGGCTTCATTCTCCAGGGCTCCCACCCGAATGCTCTGCTCCATTCCCGCAATCCGGGCATTTCCAAATTCATACACCCTTCCAAGCCTTCCAATCAATTCATCCTGTTCCAGCTCCTCCTGCAAACTTTCGCTGATATTGTAAAATTCAAGATCATAATTGCCTCCGGCCCGCAGGTGCCCCTGCAATTCGTCCATCTTCATGGAGCGCACCAAAAAAAGCGCTACCGTCAAGCCAAATACCCCGAAAAACATCGTGGCAAGCACGATATAGACAGATTTCCTCTCCCGTCCCCTTCTCAGCTTCCAATAAATCCTCAGCAAAAGATCCCCCCTAACACTATCATCTGCAACCCATCATCTATCATTTCTCTTTTCTCAACACCCATCACCCTCAATCCGCCATTTCCCTTCCCCTGCGCTCCTCATCGGCAATCTACAATTTCAAAATCCACCCCGCCAAATCGCTGGTTGATTTTTGGGCGATAAAGCACATCCACCTGGCATCCCGGAGACGTTCCCTGAACCAGCGCCTCCCAAGCGCCCTCTCCATATCGGTCAATTATCACCGGCTTCAACCGATTCTCGCAACGGAAATCCACCCCCGCATAACTGCGGACCCCGTCTCTCAGCCGCAATCTGGCAATCTGCCGTTCCCTGCCACACAACTGCAATCCGGCAATCTCTATCCCCCGGCAGGCAAACACCCCGCCAGGGTTCCCCTCGCCCACAGGCTCCAGCCGTTCCAGTTCCCTCACCACCTGCTCCGTCACCTGCCCCAGAGGCACTTCCAGGTCAAAATTCACCCTCTCCACCATATCCCCATCGCTCAGAGCGCAGTGGTCATTCATCATCTGGCGGAATGCCTCAAAATTCTCTTCCTTCAGGGAAAAGCCGGCCGCCATGGCATGTCCTCCAAACTCCGTGAGCAGGGATTGGCATCTCTCAATCTCCCGCTGCATGTGGTATCCCGGAATAGACCTGGCAGACCCTTTCAGCCCCTGCTCCCCCCTAGTCACAATCAATACA
>CATKZA010000190.1 GCA_949841235.1 uncultured Clostridiaceae bacterium | reverse complement strand
GTCTCGCAAGTATCGGCGATTCGCAAATCGGTTGCATGATGTGAGTTCCACGAAGGCAAAGTGAGGCTCTCTGCAAACTCGTTTGCATGAGAGCCGAGCGCGCCCGTGATGAAGAACGAAGTTCTGAATATCGAAGAGGCACATAAATCAAACATCGAAACCGCAAGGCAATTAGTTTCCTCCGAAATCCGTAGCGTTGCAAGGCGTGTCCAGGATTTCTTTTTCGGATGCTTTCACATCATTCAAGCAAAAAACGCTTCAAAATTATTAGCACAGTCTGCAAAAATACAAGTTACTGGCAGATAACAAGAAATTATCTACCTTCAATTTGACTGTGAGTAGTAACAACGCAGAAATAAATTTACTGAATAAATTTTCTCCACCGTGCAATACTAACAGCAGTGTAAAAAGTATTTGGCTGATACAGCAGATGGCAAGTGCGAGGTTGCAGGAATGGAGGAAACAGATATGAGGAAAATGACAGGATATCTTCTGGGCACGGCAGGAATTTTGGCCTGCACCGTGGTTGCCAATATGGCTGGGTACCATGTTGCCAGCGGCAAGCTGGAGGATATGCAGATAGAGTATGAGAACCGGGTATCGGAGCAGGTGGATGTCCGGGTGACGAAGCAGCTGGAGGAGAAGGCAGAGGATATGGTGAAAACTGCCATGGAGAAGCAGAATGAAAGCATCCCGGCTTCCAGCCAAGAGGATTCCCTGAGCGTGGATGCGGTATTTCAGATACAGAATTATGATGCGGTAAAAGATGCTACGGCCACGGATTATGAGACGCTGCCGGAGGAGCTGGTGGGCTTTTCCCAGGAGGATGTGGAGGAATACTGCAAGGACTATATGGATTCTGTTCCCGTGGAGGAGTTCCTGCAGGGGCTGCAGAGCATGGGGGTGGTGTCCTATGCCCCGGACCGGCTGGTGATTAAGAAGATCTTTGACAGTTCCAAGGTTTCCTACCGCTTCTACCTTATTGCGGTGGAGGGGGAAGTTGTGGTATATTATGGAGATAAAAAGACGGTATACGAATATACGGGAATCGAGACGAAGAAGTTGAGCAAAGAGGAGCGTCAGGCGTTGAAAAAGGGCATTGAGATCAAGGATGAGGAGGAACTTTACAGCGTGCTGGAAAATTATTCTTCCTAGTACAATGATAATTAAGCCTTTGATATTCGCGGGACTTGAGAAAGGCGGTGGATTGGATGCGGAGCGTGGAAGTGCTGGTGGTGGGAGCGGGAGCTTCCGGAATGATGGCCGGAATTATGGCGGCAAGGGGAGGCCGACGGGTTCTTCTGGTGGAGAAGAAGGAACGGCCCGGGAAGAAGCTGCTGGCCACGGGAAATGGCAGATGCAATTATACCAACCAGCGTCAGGAGCCATGGTGCTACCGCAGCCAAAGTCCCGAGAGGGCCTGGGAAATCCTTCAATCCTTCGACCCGGAGAGGACGGTGGCCTGGTTTCGGGAGATTGGCATCCTTCCGGGGAACCGCCAGGGCTACCTCTATCCCGCCTCCTTTCAGGCGGCCTCCCTGCTCCGCGCATTGGAGCGGGAGATGGATCGCCTGGGGGTGGCATTACATAGGGAAGAGTCTGTGGAGCGGATCGAGAGGCGGCGGAATTTCAAGGGAACATGGGAAGAGGGCTATGTGGTGGTCACAGACAGGGGCAAATACTTGGCAGAGAAGGTCATTGTAAGCACCGGAGGCATGGCATCTCCCGCCCATGGCAGCACTGGGGACGGATATGGCTTTCTGGAGCAGTTTTCCCTAGAGATGGTTCCGCTGCATCCGGCGTTGTGCAGTCTGGTGACGGAGAAGGCCATAGCTAAGAGATGGGCGGGAAACAGGGTGCAGGGCAAGGTTTCCCTGATGGCGGAGGGAACGCTTTTGGCACAGGATCGGGGAGAGATCCAACTGGTATCCCAGGGGATATCCGGGATTCCGGTATTTCAGGTGAGCCGCTATGCGGCTTCTGCCCTGGCAGAAGGAAGGCGGGTGACGCTGTGCCTGGACAGCATGCCGGACTGGGACGGGGAGAAATTGCTTGCAGAGTTGAAGCGTCGAATCCGGTGGAACGGGAGCCAATCCGCAGGGGATCTGCTGGAGGGGATGCTGCCGGACAGGCTTTCCGGGGTGCTGATTCGTGGGAGCGGACTGTCTTGTTCTGACAGAGCGGAAGAGATTTCGGAGGATGGGCTGGAGCGATTGGCGGGACGGATCAAGAACTACGAGATGGATATTTTGGGGGTTGCGGGATTTGAGAAGGCGCAGACAACGGCAGGGGGGATATCCCTGTCAGAAGTCGATCCCGGTACCATGGAGGTGGTGAAGGCACCGGGAATTTATCTGACGGGGGAGCTTCTGGACGTGGATGGCATCTGCGGAGGCTATAATTTGCAGTGGGCCTGGACTACCGGGTATCTGGCCGGGAGGGGGGCGGCAGGAGCGTCCGGGCATAATTGAAAGGATGAATAGAGATGTTACATAGCAATCAGGTGAAGGTGCCTGTGAGGGAATTGATCGAAAAGGTTCCGGCGGATTTGGTGAAATCCGGAGTCATCGGACAAGAGGAGAAAAAGCTTGTGGGGCAGGCACTGGGCAGACTTTTGAAAATCGGCATGGGTCAGATTCGGGATTTGCGGATATTGCGAAAGTCTGTGGATGCCAGGAAGAAGCAGGATTTGCAGATGATTTACCAGGTGGAGTTCCGGGCGGGGAAGGAGGAGGCATTGCTTCGCCGCTATCCGGGGATTCTGAAAAAATGCCAGCCGGTCAGAAAGGAGATGCTTTCCGGTCGCCAAAGTGTTTTCAGGGCATCCATGGATGAGGGATGCTTCGTGAGGGGAAAGGCATCCACGATATCAGAAACTGCTTCCGGAGAAGGGGGGGAGCGTCCCTCTCCCCTGGTGGTGGGATTTGGTCCGGCAGGGATGTTTGCCGCCCTCGCTCTCGCCCGGGCGGGTCTTGCTCCCCATGTGGTAGAGCGGGGACAGCGGGTGGAAGAGCGGCGTCAGACAGTGGATGCCTTCTGGGAGACTGGCGTATTGAACCCGGAGAGCAACGTGCAGTTTGGCGAGGGGGGAGCGGGAACCTTTTCCGATGGCAAGCTGAATACTATGGTGAAGGATAAGACCGGGAGGAATCGGAAGGTCTTGGAGACATTTGTGGAATTTGGCGCGCCTGGGGAGATTCTGTATCTGCAAAAACCCCACATCGGCACCGATCTTCTGGGGGATGTGGTGCGCAATATCAGGCAGGAAATCCTGCGGCTGGGGGGCAGATTTTCCTTTGAGACGAAACTGGCAGATCTGGAGGTGGAAGGCGAGCAGTTGGTGTCTGCGGTGCTGGAGAGGGGTGGCAGGACATGGGCAGAACCCTGCCGCCAGATGATTCTTGCCACAGGACACAGTGCCAGGGATACCTTTTATCAATTACATTGCCGGGGAATCCAGATGGAACCCAAGCCCTTTGCGGTGGGCGTCCGGGTGGAGCATCCCCAGGCGATGATTGGTCGAAGCCAGTATGGAGACTATTATGAGGCACTGCCTGCGGCGGATTACAAGCTGACCTATCAGGCCAGCGGTGGCAGGGGGGTGTATTCTTTCTGCATGTGTCCCGGCGGATATGTGGTAAATGCCTCCTCGGAGGAGGGAAGGCTGGCGGTCAACGGCATGAGCTTTCACGACAGGGCTGGGGAAAATGCCAACAGCGCCATTATTGCCACGGTGACGCCGGAGGATTTTGGGGAATCCGGCGTGCTGGGGGGGATTGCATTTCAGAGGAAATATGAGGAATTGGCATTCCGGCAGGCGGGAGGAAAGATTCCGGTGCAGCTTTTGGGAGATTTCATCCGAAATAGGAAGAGTGATGCCTTTGGGGAAGTTCTGCCCGCCATGAAGGGAGGCTTTGCCCTGGGACATGTGCGGGAAATCCTGCCGCCGGAGGTGGGTGATGCCAGTGCGGAGGGGATGGTGGCTTTTGGCAGAAAGATTTCGGGCTATGATAGGAAGGATGCCATCCTGTCGGGCATAGAGAGCAGAACCTCCTCCCCGGTGCGGATTCTGCGGAATGAATCCTTGCAGGGAAATATCCGGGGGCTGTACCCTTGCGGGGAGGGGGCGGGCTATGCCGGGGGACTCACTTCGGCGGCCATGGATGGCATCCGGGTGGCGGAGATGGTCATCGAGAGCCGGCACAGATAGAGCAGAAATGGTCATGGAGATTTGAAAGGATGATAAATATGTCAAGGCAAATACGAACGTCTGCAAAAGCAGTAATCATTCAAGATGGCAAATTGCTTGCAATAAAGCTGCATGATGGCAAGGAGGAATGGTATATTTTGCCCGGCGGCGGGCAAGACGGAGAGGAAGTGCTTCCCCAGACGGTGGAGCGGGAGGTTAGAGAAGAAACAGGGATAGAGGTTCGGTGCAAAGACTT
>CATKZA010000189.1 GCA_949841235.1 uncultured Clostridiaceae bacterium | reverse complement strand
AAGCGGATTCCGAAAAAGAATATCAAATCCTTTTGCGGGAAGCCGATTTTGGCGTATTCCATTGAGGCCGCACTGCAGGCCGGATGTTTTGACAGGGTGATGGTTTCCACCGACAGTGAGGAGATTGTGGAGATTGCAAAGAGATATGGCGCGGAGGTTCCCTTTCTGCGGAGCGAAAAGACTGCGGATGATTTTGCCACCACAGCGGACGTACTATTGGAGGTGCTGGCGGAGTATGGGAAGCGGGGAGAAGAATTTGGCAGGATGGCCTGCATCTATCCCACTGCCCCCTTTGTCACGGGAGAGAAATTGCGGTCAGCCATGGAAATGCTGGACGAGGAAGGCACTCGGATGGTGATGCCCGTGGTGGCATTTTCTTATCCTCCCCAGAGGGGTTATGTGATGCGAGGGCATGGCATTGAGATGAAATGGAAGGAGAATTATCCTAAGAGGTCTCAGGATTTGGAAAAGATGTACCATGATGCGGGTCAGTTCTACTGTTACGATGTGGATACATATTTGAGAGCAGGAGGCGTGATTCTGGAGGGGATTTCTCCTATTGTGCTGGAGGAACTGGAGGTGCAGGATATTGACAGTGAGACGGACTGGAAATTGGCGGAATTAAAGTTTCGGATGGGGCGGGAGAATGGCTGATTTGCATTGCTTGAGACGGATGATAATAGTATGGGTGGCATTTGAATAATAAACAGGAGGAAAGAGAGTATGCAGGAGACGACGAGAGAGGACAAGGTTGAAGCGATTATTGGGATTTGCAGGTATGACAGGAAGCTGATTGATGCGCTGGAATTGCTGGCTGGTGACTTTCGGTCAGGCAAGGAGACTTTGCCCTCGGAATTTCTTGGAACCGTCATGCAGGGAATCAACTGGACGGTGGAAGTGCTGAATCAGGTGATGGATGTGCTGAATGAGGGGGAGGACAAGATTGAGAAGCAGATGATTAACGATGCGCTGGTGGCATTTAACGATGCTTTTACTGCCGGGGATGTGGAGCAGATTGCCCGGTCTATTGATGATTCGCTGGTTCCTTGCCTTGAGCAGATTTGCCGGGTCGGCGAGGCGTTTGATTCTTGAAGTTGTGATTGCTATGGATGGCATGGCAAGAGGGAGATGGAGTAAGAAATGAGGCTATATGATAAAATAAATCAGGGTCAGCCCTATATTATTGCGGAGATGTCCGCCAATCATGCCGGGAAGATAGAGAACGCTTTCCGCATCATTGAGGAGGCGGCAAAGGCCGGGGCGGACTGCGTGAAGATTCAGACGTATACTGCGGACACGCTGACGATTGATTGTGATGACGAGCCGTACCGCATCAAGGGCGGCCTGTGGGATGGGTATAATTATTATCGGCTTTACCAGGAGGCATTCACTCCCTGGGAGTGGCAGCCTTCCTTGAAGGAAAAATGCCAGGAGGCGGGGGTGGATTTTCTATCCACGCCTTTTGATTTTACTGCTGTGGATTTTTTGGAAGAAATGGGGGTGGAGTTTTATAAGATTGCCTCCTTTGAATTGGTTGATATTCCGCTAATTAAATATGTGGCCGGCAAGGGAAAGCCGATTGTAATGTCCTGTGGCATGGGCAGCGTGGAGGAGATTCAGGAGGCGCTGTCTGCTTGCAGGAGCCAGGGGAACGACCAGGTGGTGCTTTTGAAATGCTGTAGCCAGTACCCGGCTAGGTATGATGAGATGAAGGTATCTCTGATTCCGGATATGATGGAGCGGTTCAGCGTTCCGGTGGGGCTTTCTGACCATTCCATGGGGTCTCTGGCTCCGGTGATTGCCGTTTCTCTTGGGGCGGCAGTGATAGAGAAGCATGTGTGTCTCAGCCGGAAGATTGACAATCCCGATGCGGGCTTTTCTATGGAGATGGAAGAGTTTGCTCAGATGGTGCAGGATGTGAGAAATGCGGTGCGGATTAAGGGACGGCCTACTTACGAACTGACGGAGGAGGAGAAGCATAGCCGTGAATCCAGGCGTTCTCTGGTGGCCGTGCGGCCTATTGGCCTGGGGGAGGAGTTCACTTCGGATAATGTGCGCAGCGTGCGGCCGGCCATCGGCCTTAAGCCAAAATATTACGAGGAATTGCTGGGAAAAACGGCGAAGAAGCCATATGGCTTTGGCGAGCCGATTCAGATGGAGGAACTGGAATGATTGGATTTCGGGTGGATGCCAATGAAGAGGTTGCAACAGGCCACTTGATGCGATGCATCGCCATAGCATGTGCCTGTGAGAAAAAGGGGGAGGATGTCCTCTTTTTTCTTGCAGAAAACAAGGAGACCAGACGACTGGATGCCCAGGGCTTTCCGTATGTGATACTTGGTACGGATTGGCGTGATATGGAGGGAGAGACTGAGAGAATGCGCTCGCTTTTGAAGGAGCATTCTATTGATTGGCTTGTGGTGGATTCTTATCAGGCGACAAAAAAATATCTGAGTTTTCTCAATCAGTCCGTCAGAGTGCTTTATGTGGATGATTATGGGAAGGAGCGTTACGATGTTTCGGCGGTGCTGCACTATAATCCATGGGCAGATGAGAAAGCATTTTTTGAAATATATGGGGAAAGCGGCACGGCTCTGCTGCTTGGGGGGAAGTATATTCCCCTGCGGGAAGAATTTTCCCATGGGACGGAACTGCCCCGAGGTCGCGATGTGCTGATTACCACAGGCGGAACGGATAGCTGCAATGTAGCCGGAAGGATGCTGACGGAATGCGTGGGCAGGCCGCAGTGGGAAAGCGTCTGCTTTCATGTGATTGTGGGGAGCATGAACAGCCATTGGGAGGCATTGCAGGAATTGGCACACCGGCATACATGTATTCATTTGCACAGGGACGTGACAAATATGAGCGATTATATGAGAACCTGCAAGGTGGCTGTATCTGCTGGGGGAACCACGCTTTATGAATTGTGCGCTTGCGGCATTCCCACGGTGTGCTTTTCTTTTGCTGATAACCAGAAGATGGGCACGGAAGCCATGGGAAAAAAGGGCGTGATGATATATGCAGGGGATGCCAGAACGGATGAGCAGATCTGTGAAAAGATTGGAGGTGAGGTATTGCACTTGCTGGATCATCAGCAGAAGTGGGATTTCTATTGCACAAAGATGAAACAACTGGTAGATGGTAGGGGAAGTGAAAGGATAGCGGCATTTCTCGAACAGTCCTGAAAATAAAATTAAGCCGATAGATTTCTTGTGTGTACTAGATTCTAATGGTGTAGAATAAAACCTCCTGATAGATATATATTGACATATGTATTTGCATGGTGCTATAATGATAATGGGAGAGTTATATAAGGATGAAATTCCTTTTCTATAATGGATAATGGCATGCATGCAATTTTTGATGGATCAGAAGGAGGTTTTATATGGCGTTGGATCAGAAGGATTTAAAGGCGATTTCTGAATTGCTGGATTGTAAGTTTGAGAAAGAATTGAGGCCGATTAAAGAGGATATTGCAGGCCTGAAAGAGGATGTGTCGGTTCTGAAGGAGGACGTGTCGGTTCTGAAGGAGGACGTGTCGGTTCTGAAGGAAAGGGTGTCGGTTTTGGAAAAAGACGTGTCAGGGTTGAAGGAGGACGTGTCAGAGTTGAAAGAGGACGTGTCGGTTCTGAAGGAGGACGTGTCAGGGTTGAAGGAGGATGTATCGTCATTGAAGGAGGGCATGTCAAGTTTGCGGTCCCAAATGGATCATATGGAAGAGAAGGTGGATGGAATTGATGATCGTTTGAAGCGTGTGGAGCATAACCAGGAGCAGGAGATGTTTAGGATGAATATGCTCTATGAGACATTTATTCCCACAAGCCGAATGACCAGGCTGGAGGAAAAAGTCGATAGGATTGGGGATGATGTAGCAATCATGAAAATGGCAATGACCGAGTTGGCAAGTTCCGTGTCAAAGGAGAGAGGCAATGGTTTTTGTGCCGCCACAGTATAATTGAAAGGTACGAAGAAATGGAGCGAGTTATGTATATACCATATGGGAGACAATCATTAGATGAGGAGGATATCCGAGCAGTGGAGGATGTGCTGAGGTCAGATTATCTGACCACGGGGCCCAGGGTGTCGGAATTTGAGAAGCGCGTGGCAGAGTACGTGGGAGCAAAATATGCGGTGGCGGTAAGCAATGGAACTGCTGCGCTGCATGTTGCATGTCTGGCGGCAGGGATTCAAGAGGGAGAGGAAGTCATAACTTCTCCGATTACTTTTGCCGCATCCTCCAATTGCGTCCTATATTGCGGAGGGAAGCCTGTATTCGCAGATATTGATAGAGATACATACAATATTTCGCCAGAAGAGTTGGAAAGCAAAATTACCGAAAGGACGAGAGCGATTATTCCAGTGCATTATACAGGCCAGCCCTGCCAGATGGATGAAATTCATGAAATTGCCCGAAAGCATCGTCTGCTGGTGATTGAAGATGCGGCACATGCG
>CATKZA010000188.1 GCA_949841235.1 uncultured Clostridiaceae bacterium | reverse complement strand
TGTATATCTATGGGGAGCGTCCCGGGGTGGATTTGGTGTACAAGCTGGAGACGAGAAAAGATAAATATACGATTTATGATGCCATACACATAGACGAGGGTCTGGAGGCCATCGGGGAGAAGATGGAGAACTATCAGGCGGTGATTATCGGCGACATTTCTGCCATCAAGAGGAATGACGTGCTGAAATACTGCTATGCCCGGAAGAAGAGGGCCTATGTGATTCCCAAAATATCGGATATCATCCTGATGGGAACGGACAGAATCCATATTTTCGATACGCCCTTTCTGCTATCCAGAGGGTATACCCTCAGTGCGGATCAGAGATTCGTAAAGCGCGCCATGGATATCGCGCTGTCCCTGATTCTGCTGATATTGACATCCCCCATCATGCTGTGCGCAATGATCGCCATCAAATTGGACGACGGGGGAGAGGTATTATATCGGCAGGTGCGATGCACCCGCTATGAGAAGCATTTTACCATCTATAAGTTCCGCAGCATGGTGATGGATGCGGAGAAGGATGGGGAGGCCAGGCTTGCCAGAGAGAATGACGAGAGGATTACCAGAGTTGGGAAATTTATCCGTGCGGCCAGAATTGACGAGCTGCCCCAGCTGATCAATATTCTGAAAGGGGACATGTCCTTCGTGGGGCCCAGGCCGGAGCGTCCGGAGATTATGGAGGAATATTGCAGGACCATGCCGGAATTTCCCTTCCGAAACAGGGTGAAGGCTGGTCTGACCGGCTTTGCGCAGATTTATGGGAAGTATAATACCACGCCCTATGATAAGCTGAGGCTGGATCTGTTCTACATTGCCAATTATTCCGTCTGGACGGACATTAAGCTGATCCTGATGACGGTGAAAACCTTCCTGAGGCCGGATTCCACCCAGGGCGTGGGGGAGGATCAGATCACTGCGGAGAGAGCCGCCACGGAAATCCGGGAGGGAGAAGTGGAGGCAGTGGTGAAGGAGATGCGCCAGACGGAGGCGGCATATCCCCATGACATCCCCCAATAAGTATGAATCGCAGCGTCCCGTTGCTATTTTCCAAAACTATCCTTTGGGATAGTTCCTTTTTCATATCCTATTCCATATAATGGTATTTACAATTAGATTAGGGTGTCAAAAGATATGAATTTCCCTTTTGACACCCTAATTATTTATAGGATTGAGAAAGGAGCATGAATATTTTTATGAAAGAATCTAGGAGGAGAAACAGGGCGATCGGTAAAAAACTGCTTAGTCTTCTGCTCTGTGCCACTATGGTCATATCATTGGGGCAGGGCTTGTCTTTGCGGGAGGCGGCCGGGAAGGAGACGGAGAGGGCAGTTTTTCTCAATTCCAAGAGGATATCCCGGGATAGGCTTCCCGAGGGGGATTGCCTCTACTTTGGCACGGCATCTGCCACCGTGGAGGAACGGGGCAGGTATGCCGTACGCATTTACCGGGAGGGCGATCTTGGCAAGGCGGCCAGCGTGGAGGTTCGCGCCATTGACATGGCCGCATTATACGGCAAGGATTATGAGTTTGTGGCGGATGGCGTGAAAAAAACGGAAGATGCGGGGCAGGAGACCATTCTTCAAAAGAGCATGAAAAGGGCGATGAATGCAGAACCCCAGACGCAAGAATACCCTTCCCTGTATTTCGCAGGAGAGGAAGATGGCGGAGGGGTTCCCGCATCTTCTGTCAGCAACTTGGCGAAGGAAAAAGAGGAGAAGACGGGCGTCAAAGCAAGGAATCTGACGGAGACGGATATGAAAGGCCAGAACATGCTGGACGAACTGACGGAGTCTTTTCTGGATGATGCCATCAAGAGCATGGAATATTCGGCCTCTTATCGCGTTGATTTTGCGGCGGGAGAGGCGGAGAAGGTTGTGGAATTTCGGATTCTCGAGGATGAGGAAAGCGAGGGGATGGAAGCATTTTCCCTCGTCCTTGCCAATCCCAAGAATGCGGAATTATACGAGGTTGGCTCCGCATCCATTTCCATCAGGGATGACGAGCCTGTGGAACATTCCGAGATTTCTTTTACCAAATCTAAATATCAGGCAAAGGATGGAAAGGCAGTACTTAAGGTCAAAAGGAAGGGAGCGGAGTATTCCCTGTGTGACATGACGGTCCTTACCTGCGGGAGTACGGCGGAGGCAGGGGAGGATTATACAGAGAAAAATGAAACCCTTGTCTTTGCGCCATACGAGATGGAAAAGGAGATTGAGATTGATGTGGCGGGCAAGGGCAGCTTTCATGTGCTTCTTGCCGATTTAAAGGCATGCACGGAGGGCAGATATACAAGGGCGGAAGTAAGCATTGCCCAGGGAGAGAAGAAGGCAGTCACGAGCCGCAAGAAGGCATCGGATGATAAGAAGGCATTTGGCATTATCATCGATAATAAAAACTATGCCGTAGAGTATCAGAAGGGGGATGCCACCGGAAAGATTATGGATGAGTCCTATTCGCCGGCAGTGGAGGCAGGCGTCTATTATTTTTCATCGGATGAAAAGCATGGAGGAATTTTCACCTACGGCGAAAAGTACGGAAGCAAGCCTTCTCCTGGCGGAAATCAGAGGAGCGAATACGTCTACGATGAGAAAAAGTCCATGGATCAAAACTTTGGAAAACTGGAATACTACAGCCCTTGGACGGGGAGTAAGGGCGGTGCGTGCGCAAAGTCCTCCCAGACGATTCCAGGTGCCTATTACCAGTATTTTGTCAATGACTGGAGATCAAAATCCGGCTTCGGGGGAGGCCAGAGGGCGAAGCTCGCAATTATGGGGAGTGAGGAGAGAGTGAACGGGGATTTCCCCAGATCCCAGGACAAGGGCGCGGTAAAGAATGCCCGGGATGGGTACGTGTATGCGGAGGCACACTCTTATGACGATTCTTCCAACATGACGCCCAAATCCTATGTGGAGTTTTATGGCTTATGCGCCATGTACAGGAAATTCAATGTATCCCTGCTTCCTGTAGGGCAGCTGCGCTATCGAACGGGAACCAGCGATTCCTATGAGAAAGGAGTGCCCGTGCAGGTGTCTCTGAAATGCGGGGCGCAGGTGCTTTACCAGAATGATGCGAGGGACATTTATGCCAATTTGGACGAGAAGCAGTCAAATCTGGTGTTCAGCATAGCGGACACCTATTTGAACGGACATACGGGCAAGTATGGGCATATCACCGGATATCAGATCACGGTGGATGCCAAGGAAGCAGACAAGAAAAAGACGGTGAAGTATCCGGAGGATTTTGTCAAGTACCTGAATTCCAAGAAGGGGACTTCCGAGCAGAACGCCAGCGTGAACTTTTCCTCGGAAGCGGTGGAGAATGAAATCAAGAAGATCAATGCGAATCTGGATACCATTCCGTATGACGGGTACTTCCTTTATTGGATCAATAGCGTTCAGGGTGCAGACAATCTGCCAAGTGACGGATACGGCTATAAGGGCATATTGAAGTTCCAGCCTCAGATTGCCTATGATGACGTGACGGTGGAGGTGCTTCCGGCAAGCGGCAGCGGGTCGGGTCATTTTTCGGATGCTCAGCTGAAAAAGACAGGAAAGTATGGATTCCATGCAGGGGACAGCCTGACCTTGGAGGCGGTAGCGGATGATGGCGACAACTACCATGCCATCGGATATCAGTATTCCGTGGATGGCGGCATCAGCTTTAACACGATTACGGATGGTTCGGATCTGTTCCTGGAATCCGGCAAGAAGTATCAGATACGCCCTGTCATTGCAGAAAACGACAACGCCATCCAGGTGCAGTTCGCCAATGGCAATGCGGCCTCCAGCCTGGAGATACAGGGCTTGATCAGCCAGAATGAGTTGAAGGGGACGGAGTTTGAAGGAAAGAACATCCTGAACCTGAATCCGTCGGAGAAGGATGTGCTTAAAAAGGCAAGGCCTGTGCCGGGCAAGGATTATGCCGTCAGGATTGCCGTGACGAAAAAGGAAGAGGGAGGCATGGTTTACCGTCCTTCCGTAAAGATGAAATCGAAAAATACCGTGTATACCACCCAGTGCTTTTATATGGTGGCGGCATCGGATGCGAAGGACAATATCATTATCGTAGATCTGGCTTCTGTGAAAAAGGCGGAACTCCGCGAGTATCAGGTGGTGGGCAATTTGGTTTCTGACTTTTCGCCCATTCGCAGTACGGGGCTGGAGACGAAGCAGCTTCCGGTATCCGGGTATACAGTGGCAGTGGGAACGGGAAACCAGAGCAAGGATTCCGTATCGGGGAATCCGCTCATTGAAACCTCTGCCTCCACTACGGGGGATACCGGGGGATATACGCTGATGGGCATATCCGGGCGGAGCGGGGATGTGAGTCCCATGCTGATATCCAACGGAACCTCCCATGGGCAGGTGGCGGACGTGAAGCTGACGGATTCCGTCAAGACGGAGGACGGCAAGGCTTACAAGGCGGACAGGGGAAACACCCGGCTTTCCTATCCC
>CATKZA010000187.1 GCA_949841235.1 uncultured Clostridiaceae bacterium | reverse complement strand
AGCATGGCAATCCCCGCCACGGCAAATACCAAAATAATGGCGATAATGCAGAGAAGAATCAATTCCTTCTGCACATTGCTCCCCCGCTCCTGCTTGTTTTCAAACAATTTGCTGCAAGCATCATATAATTCCTGGTAATGGGGATCCATCTCCGTCTTCATCAAATCCTGCACCCTGGAATCCTCCATGGTGCCAAGTTCCCCCATGCTCGCAAATCGCTCTAACATCTGGCGGTAATTCATTAATTCCGCCTCAATCTCCCGCACCAAATCCTTGCCCTCGGAATCGTGCACGGTGGACTTCACCTTATTAAAATATTTGTCAAAATCTCCATTCGCCTTGTCAAGATCCTGACGAGCCTCCTCCACGTCCCCGGCCTCATTGCCGTGAACCATGTCCCGCACGCATCGCCTGGTATCAGTAAGGCTCGTCAGAGCCCTCCCCAAATCACCGGAAGCAAAGCCATAATTGTTAAGCGTATTATTTGAATCCAAGCTGATCTTAACCATCAGGCCAATAGCAACCAAGCCGGAGATGCTGGCAATCACGGCCACCATCATAAATGCCGTGCGAAGTCTTTTCTCAATGCGCATGGCATTCAGCTGGGCAAAAAAGCCCTGTTTCTTTTTCTCCTTAACAGGCTTCGTCCCCTTCTTTTCTTTCACGGGCTTCTTTGACGGCTTCGTCTCCTTGGATTCCGCCTTCCTCTCCGCTTTGGCCGCTTTCTTCCTCTCTTTTCTTGCCGCCTTCTCCTTTGCCTTGTCGTCCTTCTTTCCATCCACCTCACTCCGCGGACGACTAATCTCCGGCTCCTGCTGTCCATCCAAATCAGCGGTACTATCCACAGCAAACTCCGCTTTTTCAGGCATACCCTCATCCAATCCCTCTATGTAGTTATCCTGCATATGCATCCCTCCGTGAAATTGTTCAATTTTCAAATTGAAAACGCCCAATTTTTATCAAAAATATATAAAAATATCATATACTATTTTCATTCTTTTTGCAAGCATCTTTCACCCTGCGATATCCATCCGGCTCCATGATTCCATCTGCCAGCCTCATAAAAAATTGCTGCCTTACCCCATCCTTTGCCTCTTCCGATAAATCATCATATGCCGCCAGCCCCTCCTCCTCCCGCACATATATCGAATATGACATGCCATGTCCCCTCTTTCACTTCTCTCTTTAAAGCATATAATGTAGGATTCAAAAGTTATTTTATTCCTACAAACATCTACGCTCCGCTTCGGTCGATGCTTAGCAAACGTCCACTGAACCTTTAGCACTCTCCAATCCCGTATATTTGCTTTTTTATCGGTGTTTGACGGGTCAAGCCAGTAGCATGTAAACATGCATTGCTATCTACTTTTGACCCTAGCATCAATATATTATTTTAGAAATTGTCCTATTCATTTTGCCTTCAATTAAACAAGCCAATGCATTAGTCACCTAATATTCGCCGTACCGGCATCATATACTATACAATTACCATAATTTGTTCCAAGAGAAAGGGTACCCCATTGTCCAAATTAAAAGAAGTATGCGCATATGTGCGAGTTTCCACCGAAAGGCAGGAAGAGCTATCCCCCGATTCCCAAATCCGTCTGCTGAAAGACTACGCCAGCCAACACAATATGCTTTTGACCCATATTTATGTAGAGGAGCATGGCATCTCAGGAAAAAACGCCAGCAAACGACCGGCATTCCAAGAAATGGTTGCCATGTGCAAAGATAAGTCCCATCCCTACGATGCCATCCTGCTTTGGAAATTTTCCCGCTTCGCCAGAAACATTGACGAGAGCACTTACTACAAGTCCATTTTGCGCAAAAAATGCAACGTTGATGTCATCAGCATTTCAGAGCCAATTATCGAGGGAATGTATGGCCGGCTGATCGAGATGGTCATTGAGTGGTCAGATGAATTTTATCTGCACAATCTGTCTGGCGAGGTCATGCGAGGTATGACCCAGAAAGCACTGCAGGGCGGGTACAATGCCATGGCTCCCTTGGGATATACGAAAAAGAGGGGCAGCCAGAACATTCCGGAAATCGCAGAAAAAGAAGCTGATATTGTAAAACGTATATTTGATATGTATACCTCGGAAAAACGGGCCCTCTCCGACATTGCCACATTGCTCAACAGGGAAGGATGCCGCACAAAGCGGGGCGGACTATTCGAAACCAGAACCGTAAAATATATTCTGGAGAATCCATTTTATATCGGAAGGGTTCGCTGGAATTATTTTGATAAGAAGCGAAACAAACGAAAAAGAGAGGAGGACGTGATCATCAGCCGAGGAAAACATGCTCCCATCATTTCAGAACAACAATTTGCCCAGGCAAACCGTCGGCTGGCAGAAGGGCGGGACTGCTCCGGCTATGGAAAAAGAAGAACTGCTGCCGCATCCGGCCACTGGCTCTCCAGCCTATATAAATGTTCTGCCTGCGGGGCAAGCCTGGCCTACCAAAAAGGGAAATACCCCTATTTCGTCTGCTGGCGAAAAGGCAAGGGCCTCTGTGACAAGGGAAATTATATCAGTGAAAAAAAAGCCGTCCAAACTATTTTAGATATTTTGGAATGCCTTGCCAAAGAAGGCCTGCACTTCAACTATATCTACGATTCCAACGCCTCAATCCAACCTCAGACCGCATGCATGCAAAAGGAACTAAAATCCATCGACAATAAACTGCTCCGAGTTAAAGAAGCGTATATCAATGAAATCGACACGCTGGAGGAGTACAGACAGAATAAGGCGGCTCTGCTGGAGCGCGCCGACACATTAAGGAAATCCATCGCCCAAGCAAAAGAAGATGCGGCAGTTCCCCCGGCCAGTCAGAAATGCATGGATTGCAACAAAATAATAGATGCCCTGAAAAGCGATTCCTTGGATTCTCTGACAAAGGCGAACGCCCTCCGGCAAGTGATTGAGCGACTAGAGTGGAATCAGGAAACAGGCCATTTGAAGGTGGTGCTGGCAAAATAGAAAACTGCACCGGTCATCTTTTTTCCTCTGCGTAACGGCTCTTTTATCCAAGGGCAGAAGATTTCGCATCATATCCTGCCGAATACGGTGGTCCGGATGGAGAAATGGGTGCCTCTATGCGCTACCTTGCCCAGAGATACTCCATGAAGGATAAAAAAGTCATTGGCACACTTACCGATATCGGTGTATCGGTGGGAAAGTTGCGTATAGGGGCTGTCCGGGGAATGGGGGACTCCAACCCATTATTCCGCAGTAGTTTCATGTTTCCAGTCAATAATTCCACCAAACTCTCGCACATCTGTATAACCCATATTGGCAAGTTTTGCTGCTGCCTCTTTGCTTCGTCTTCCGCTTCTACAGTATACTAAAATCAATTTATTCTTATCAGGCAGCTCTTTCGGCTGTTCATCAACAATGGATTCATTCGGAATACAAACTGCCCCCGAAATATGGGATTCTTTATATTCTTCCATCGTCCTAACATCTACCAGTACATAATCTGTCACTCCATCGTCCATAATGATTTTAGCCTCTTCTTGGGAAATCTGCTTATATGAACTATCTGCTGTATTATTGCCGCCCAACTTACCTGCTAAAAATACAGAGGTCGGACCATCAACTCCCTCTATAATCGTCATTGCATTATCATCCTTATTCACTTTAAAAAATACAATAAATATGACAAATGATACTACAACTAATGCTAATATCCCGCATACTAAAGAAATGCGCATTTTTTTCTTCATTTAAATTATCACTCCTTTCATAGCAATTCAAATCTTATGGTAAAGCAGCCCTCTTGGGAACCACCATCTGCATATATAAACCTGTTCTATCTTTCATAGGCACATCAGGAATCGTCTCTGTCTTATTGGTCTTTTTAAGATTACCTACAACAGCAAGGCAGACAGCATCTGCAATATCGTCTGCGTTACATCTTAATCTGGAGGCAGTTTCCGTTATATAATCAAAAGAAATTTGAGGCAAATAGCCAGACAACACCCTCGCCCTATCTCTAATTCCTTCTTCTGTATGTTTACTGCTCATAAGTACAGAGCCATTCAACCTAGCAAAGCATACTTCCGGATGACTTTCCTCTATCATATTTTTATACATAGAATTATCCTGCAAAAATTCATCCACTTCACGAATTTTAGGAATAATTGCATCCGTTTGACTCGTAAACTTCTTACCCAGCACTTCCTCGTTATATGCCAATCTCTCAGTTTTTGTATCACCATAAACCGCTTTCCGGCAAGGAGCAGGAAATATTGTAGATGCTCGCCCTTTCATTTCCCTTCTTGCATACGAATCTGGTCTTATATCATCTTCCCCATCTTGTAGTCCTATAATCATATCAATGATACAGGCATCAAATAAAATCCTATCAACAATCTCAACTAAAGATGAAAAACGAAATACTTCAAGACATCCACCCTTAATCTTTGCCACTATCCATCCATCTTTGCATCCATCAATTCCAAG
>CATKZA010000186.1 GCA_949841235.1 uncultured Clostridiaceae bacterium | reverse complement strand
AGGCAGCGGGTCTATCGCATGATGAGAGGAACGGCTGTGAATAGTAACTGCTGCAAAAAGCATTCGAAAAGAAGTGCGAAAAAATGTATTGACAATAAGAAAACGGAATGATATAATTTATATCGTTCGTTGCAAAAGTGACGGACGGTTTGCGGAAGTGCTGGAATTGGCAGACAGGCTAGACTAAGGATCTAGTGTTGGCAACGACGTGTGGGTTCAAGTCCCATCTTCCGCAGTAGTTAAAAGTGTGGGAAACCTTGATTTTGCTAAGGTTTCCCTATTTTTTTATATAGCAAAAAGCCCTCCGGGCAGGATGCGATTTGGAGGAAATGGCATGACACCAAAGGATATTCTTACCTACTGCCAGTCGAATTTCAAAGATGTTGTATTGGTAGAAAGTTGGGGAGAACAAGGAATTTTTTATAACCCGAATGGAGTTTTGAAAAGGGGCGTATATGTTTTAACTGTTAAGGAAAAAGACGGCGATAATGATAAAGGCTCTATGCTGAATCGTGATAATGTATATCGTGTAAATGTGGGTTTAAGAAAGCAGACCTTTATTAAAAAATTTGGATATATTCCCGAACGTCCGTCTGCCGGAAACATTGTCAAAATGGATTATGACTTTACTGCTTTAGATACCATTATCCCACACCCTGTTTACGCATGGATGGGCTGGGCGTGTGTTTTAAATCCCTCTGATAGAACTTTCGAGGATTTTAAGGGAATGATACAAGAATCCTATGAATTTGCAAAGGAAAAATTTTCTAAAAGGAAAAAGTAAATATCGATACTGGTGTAGCTATCACAGCATGGCGTGAAACGGGCATCGAAAAAGCGATCATGCTGTGGAGCATGACCGCCTAAGCGTTGAATTAATATACAGTTTTTGATGCGGGGATCTTATCTGTCAAATGACTTCAGTTAATTTTTGGACTGCTTCTTCCTTTGTGATAACAAAGGAAACATCCTTCCCCTTGTTGCTCTCATGGATAAAGTCTTTTAATGGCTTGCTTGTGTAATGGGAAAAGTCACCGTATATGGCGATTTTTCCGCCGATTATAACATGGAGTAACGCTATTTTCAACAACAACCATATTGGGACAATCATTGAATAGAAATAAAGGGATGAAATTTCAGTTGTTTCCAAGGGGATTATTATTGACAACCCTTCCTTACTGTGATATTTTATTTATGGAAAGTTTGTATGTTACTTGAAAGGAGAAAAAAATGCAGAAGAACTGGTTAACAGCACTATTATTATCTATTTTCTTAGGCGGTCTTGGCGTGGACAGGTTTTATCTTGGATATGTGGGACTTGGCATATTGAAACTTATCACTTGCGGTGGATGCGGCATCTGGGCTATTATTGATATCATTTTGATTGCAACAGGCAAGATGACAGCACAGGATGGTACTCCGCTGGAGAAATAAGTACATATGAAAATAGCAGGGAGCCGGATGGAACAAGTCGGCTCTCTTTTAATATTGGAAGATTGCTCGCAGAGCAATATTATAACGATGCCAGGGGAGGAGATGCAATGGATTTTCAGGTTGGAGATGTGATTAAGATGAAGAAGGCTCATCCCTGCGGGACGAATCAATGGGAAATAACCAGGGTGGGCATGGATTTTCGGCTGAAATGCAGGGGCTGCGGCCATCAGGTCATGCTACCCAGAAAGCAGGTGGAGAAGAGTTTTCGGGGGAAGTATCCCGCTGACTGAGAGGGGCGAAGCCGTGATTGGGGACTGGTGACGGGCGAATAGGAAGAAATTTGATTGGAAAGGATTGTAAATATGCCGGTTATCTTTTAAAATGATAGAGGAACAATCGTAATGGATCAATTCGTGATGACAGAGATATCAATTTTGAATGGGAGGTTATGGACATGAATGTATCGGACATGCTGGAAGGAAAAGTGGCAATCGTAACGGGGGGAACCAGGGGCATCGGTTATGGTATCGTGAAGAAGTTCCTGGAAGCGGGTGCCAAGGTGGCGCTGTTTGGATCTCGACAGGAGACGGTGGATCAGGCGTTGGAAAAGATTCAGTCAGAAGTGCCGGGCGGCGAAGTGATGGGACTGCATCCGGCATTGGGAGACTTTGATGCGGCTGAGAAGGCGATTCAGTCTGTCAGGGAGAAGTTTGGCAAGGTGGATATCCTTGTGAACAATGCGGGGATTTCGGCGAGGGAGTCCCTTTATGAATACAAGCCGGAGGATTTTGAAAAGATTATGTCCCTGAATGTCAATGCGGTGTTCAACTGCTCGAAGGCGGCGGCAGCGATTATGAAAGAGCAGGGAGGTGGATCTATTGTCAATATCAGTTCTATGGTGAGCATTTACGGACAGCCCGCAGGCTGCGGCTACCCCGCCTCTAAGTTCGCAGTGAATGGGCTGACGAAGTCTTTGGCTAGAGAGCTGGGGAGGGATCAGATCAGGGTCAATGCTGTTGCGCCCGGGGTTACCAGGACGGATATGGTGGCCGCTCTTCCGGAAGAGATGGTGCAGAGGATTTCTGCCACGATTCCTCTGGGCAGAGTGGGCGAGCCGGAGGAAGTTGCCAATGCGGCGCTGTTCCTTGCCAGCGATTTGGCCAGTTATGTGACGGGGACTATCCTTTCTGTTGATGGTGCTACGCAGGTTTAATTATTACTATGAACGGCGAAGCCGTGAATAGTAACCTGTGAATACTGCCGAAAATGAAAAAATCTTTTGATAGACTATTCATTTTCGGCAGTTTTATGTTATGATAAAGTTTAGTCCCTTACTGTGAAAGCAACATTAATGGGGGTTTTGTTTGGAATGGATGCTTGGCAGAGGGGATGGATGACATTGGCACAGTGAGAAATGAGGTTGAGATGTATACATTTGATAGCAGGGTTCGCTATAGCGAAGTGGGGGAAGACGGCAGGATTACCATTAGCGCACTGATGGATTATATGCAGGACTGCACCAACTTCCATTCAGAGGATTTGGGCGTGGGACTGGCGTTTCACAAGGAGAAGGCGCTGATGTGGGTGCTGAATTCCTGGCAGATTATTTTCAATAGATTTCCGAAGATGGGAGAGAGAATCACGGTGGGAACCCAATCTTATGGCTGTAAGAAGATGATTGGGTACCGCAATTTTCTGGTGACGGATTCTCGGGGGGAGCAGGTTGCCATTGCTAATTCCCTGTGGGTTCTGATTGACGTGAAGCGGGGCAGGCCCATAGTGATTACGCCGGAAATCGGGGATGTGTATGGCGAGCATGAGCCGCTGGAGATGGCCTATGCCTCGCGGAAGATTTCCGTGCCACAGGGTGGCGAGGTGAAAGAAGGGATCGTTGTCCGAGAATATCATCTGGACACCAACCATCATGTGAATAATCGCCAGTATGTGCAGATTGCCATGGAGTTCTTGGAAAAGGATGCGATTGTGAGGGAACTGCGGGTGGAGTACAAGAAGCAGGCAGTACTGGGGGATGAGATGATTCCCGTGGTATATCAGGTGAGTGAAAAGGAAATGATTATTCTATTGAGGGATGGAGAGGGAAAGCCGTATGCCACCACGCAGTTTTTTCTGGTATAGAAAGGTGATAGGGGAAGATGAGCAATAGCATGGAAAATAAAAAGATTCAGGAGAAAAATCTCTTTGAGGAGGGGCCGCCGGCAGGGGACAAGAACCCAAAAGCAGGGGTGAGGAAAGATAGGAAGAATGTCAGATGGAAGCATGGGGTTCTCCGATTTTATGCGTGTGCCGCGATGGCGCTTTTCGTGACGATTGCTTTCGGATGGGGGATCTGCCAGATGGTGCGGGCCATAAATGAGGGGGAAGAACAGCAGAAACTGATGGCGCAGCCTGGGGAGCAGGTGGAGGATAATTCCGCCAATGAGGGGAAGACCATTGATGTGGACAAATTGATTGCAAGGATTTTGGATCGGGTGACTTTTGAGGCGGAGTTGAATCCTTTGGAGGAATCGGTGGCCTCGGGCATGATTGACGTGGCAGAGGGGACTGACCTGCGGATTTATATGGGGAATGGCACCTATTCCGATGAGCTGGTGGTGATGACGGCACCTAGCGAATCCGATGCGAAGCAGAACCAGAGAAAGGTGGAAAACCATCTTTCGGAGATGCAGAAGCAGTTTGAAGATTATATTCCAAAAGAGGCAAAGAAAATTGACAATGCCGTCAAGGTGCGGTGTGGGTGCTATGTGTTGGTGTGCGTTACGAATGACAGCGACACTGCCAAAGAGACTATAGATGCCTTTTTTAAGGATAAGTAAATGAAGAATCATTAGTGTATTGGCCTGAAAAATGCGAAGTTTATTGATTATCGGCAGGGCGGATAACAGGTCGGCACACTGGGCAATGAATATTTTGGAGAAAATTCATGAGAAAAAATAAGGGGTATTTGCTGGCTTTGCTGCTTTGCTGCATCTGCATGGCGGGCATCGTGCTGTTTCGCCTGGATGCCCATGGCCGAAAAGGGACA
>CATKZA010000185.1 GCA_949841235.1 uncultured Clostridiaceae bacterium | reverse complement strand
CTAAGCATATTAACCCAAAAGGAGGGGCAAAGAGTGCTTGATTTTAAAGAACCAAATATTGAAATAGCAGAAATTTCGGATGACAAGAGATATGGACGTTTTGTAGTGGAACCTCTGGAAAGAGGATATGGAACGACGCTGGGTAATTCTCTCAGAAGAATCATGCTCTCCTCATTGCCGGGCACGGCCGTAAGCCACATCAAGATTGACGGCGTGGTTCATGAATTCTCCTCGATTCCTGGAGTAAAGGAAGATGTCACTGAGATTATTATGAATATCAAGAGCCTGGCTATTAAAAATAATAGCGATACGGATGAAGTGAAGACAGCGTACATTGAGGCTTCAGGCGAAGGCGTGGTGACAGCGGCAGACATTCAGGTGGATTCTGATATTGAAATTATGAATCCGAACCAGGTGATTGCTACATTGAGCGGTGGCACGGATTGCAAACTCTATATTGAGATGACGATTGTCACTGGCAGGGGATATATTAGTTCTGATAAGAATAAGAGAGAAGATCTGCCAATCAACGTGATTGCGATTGACTCCATCTTCACCCCTGTAGAGCGGGTAAATATCCAGATTGAAAACACTCGTGTGGGTCAGATTACCGACTTTGATAAGTTGACTGTGGAAATATATACAAATGGCACCATAGAGCCAAGTGATGCGGTAAGTCTGGCAGCCAAGGTGCTGAGTGACCATCTGAAGTCATTCATCAATCTTTCCGATAAGACTGCGGGCATTCAGGTGATTGCCGAGAATATCGACAATAGCAAGGACAAAGCTCTTGAGATGAACATTGACGAATTGGAACTTTCTGTGCGCTCTTATAATTGCTTGAAGCGTGCAGGAATTAACACGGTGGAAGAACTGTGTAATCGCACATCTGAAGATATGATGAAGGTGAGGAACCTTGGTCGCAAATCTTTAGAGGAAGTATTATCTAAGCTGAGGGAATTAGGTCTTTCCCTGAACTTAGGGGATGAATAATTTAGGAGGTAAGCACAATGGCAGGCTATAGAAAACTTAGTAGGACTTCGAGCCAGAGGAAAGCATTGCTTCGCAATCAGGTGACCAACCTGTTATACCATGGAAGAATTGTCACCACGGAAGCGAAGGCAAAGGAAATCCGCAAGATTGCGGAGAAACTGATTGCTATGGGCATTAGGGAGTGCAATAATTTTGATACAGTGACAGTAACTGCAAAGGTTCCCCGCAAGGACAAGGATGGCAGAAGAGTAAGGGAAGTGGTAGATGGGAAGAGAAAGACCGTTTACGACGAGGTGGAGAAGGAGATTAAGAAGGATCAGCCCTCCAGACTTCATGCCAGAAGGCAGATGCAGAAGGTTCTCTATAAGGTGACAGAGGTTCCGGCGGACATCAAAGGTCGCAAGAAGGGAACCAAGACTGTTGACGTGGCATCCAAGGTGTTGGATGAGCTGGGGCCCAAGTATGCGGAGCGTAACGGCAATGGCGGTTATACTCGCATCGTGAAGATTGGTCCTCGCAAAGGCGATGCCGCAATGGAAGTACTCATAGAGTTAGTTTAGGAATTGTTAAAAAAATACTTGTTAATAAGGCCCTGTGCGAAAGCATGGGGCTTTTTATAAAAATGAGCGTAAAGAAGACGAATGCCTGCAAATTGGGGAAGGAGGCGTGGGATGAAGGAACTGGCATGGAAAAAAAAGAAGGGGAGAGATGGCTCCGGAGAAAAAACGACAAGGCTGATGATAGATGCCAGGGGGGTTACCCACGAATATTCCCGCAGGGATGCGGAGGGAAATGTCATAGACATCATCCAGGCGGTGGACGGCGTGGATTTGCAGGTGAAGCCGGGAGAGTTCGTGGCGGTGCTGGGGGCGAATGGCTCGGGCAAGTCCACCTTGGCCAAGCATATCAATGCGCTGCTGGTACCCACGGAGGGAAGCCTCTATGTAGATGGGAAAGATACCGGCAATCAGGAGAATGTGCTGGCCATCCGCCAGCTCGCGGGAATGGTGTTCCAGAATCCAGACAATCAGATTGTTTCCAATGTGGTGGAGGAGGATGTGGGATTTGGGCCTGAAAATATGGGCGTTCCCTCGGAGGAGATATTGGAGAGGGTAACGGAGAGCCTAAAAACTGTGGGAATGCATGAATACAGGAAGTACTCGCCCAATCGCCTTTCCGGCGGACAGAAGCAGAGGGTGGCGATTGCAGGGATCATGGCAATGCATCCCCGATGCATTGTACTGGATGAAGCTACGTCCATGCTTGATCCGTCAGGCAGAAAGAATGTGCTGGATACGGTAATGAAATTGAACAGGGAGGAAGGAATTACCGTGGTATTGATCACCCACTATATGGAGGAAGCAGTGGAGGCTGACCGGGTTTTCGTGATGCGGCAGGGGAAGGTGGCACTTTCCGGAACGCCCAGGGAGGTCTTTGGAAAGCCGGAGATATTGGCGGCCTGTCGGGTGGAATTGCCGGATATCACGAAGATAGGGCTTGGGCTAAGTAAGGCGGGACTGGATATTCCCCAGGTGGTGCTGACCGAGGAGGAACTGCTGTCATATGTAAAGATGATGCAGAGGGTTTGACCCGGAAAAAGGGATGCAGCGTTACGATTCATAAAAGAAAGGCATGGGCAGGAAAATGTCGCTTCAATTAAGGAATGTGAGCTTTTGTTATGAGAATGGTGGGGAGAGGACGAATGTACTGCGGAAGGTGTCCTTGGAGATTGGCAGCAATGAGATGATTGGCTTGGTAGGTCACACTGGTTCTGGAAAATCAACGCTGCTGCAACTGATGAATGGCTTGGAGAGGCCATCGGCGGGGCAGGTGCTGCTGGATGGCACGGATGTGGCAGGGAAGGATTTTTCCAGAAAGGAACTGTGCGGAAGGGTCGGGCTGGTGTTCCAGTATCCAGAGCATCAGCTATTTGGTGCCACGGTGGTGGAGGATGTGCAGTTTGGCCCCTGCAATCTGGGCTGGGAACCCCTGGAGGTGGAGCTTAGCGCATTCCAGGCATTGAAGGATGTGGGAATCGGGGAGGAGCTTCTGGATGTGTCCCCCCTTGCCCTGTCTGGCGGGCAGAAGAGGCGGGTGGCTTTGGCGGGAGTGCTTGCCATGAAGCCGGAGTATTTGATTCTGGACGAGCCTATGGCGGGACTTGACCCCGCCGGGAGGCGGGAAATCTTCCGACTTCTGGGAAAGCTTCACAGAGAGCGGAACATGTCTGTATTGTTTGTATCCCATAGCATGGAGGATGTGGCAGAATATGCAGAGAGGGTGATTGTGATGCACCAGGGGAAGATTGTGCTGGACGGAGCTGCCAGGCAGATTTTTCGATTTGAAAGAGAACTGGAGCATATTGGATTGCGCATCCCCCAGACTGCCCGGTTCATGCATCGGCTGCGGGAAGAAGGGTTTCCTGTGGAGGAGGAATGCATGGTGCCGGAGGAGGCAGTGAGGTGCATTTTGAGGCAGCTTGGCAGGGACATGGCGTGATGGGATGCAATGGAATGGAAGATGTTGATAGGATTGCGTGGAGAGATGTGAGGATATGATACGAGACATTACGATTGGACAGTATTATTCTGTGGATTCTGCGATACATAGGCTGGATCCCAGAGTGAAGATCTTGGGTACGCTGATATATATGATATCTCTGTTTACCTTTCGGGATTTTGCGGGATATGCGGTGGCGGTCTTATTCTTTGCCCTGACACTGGCGTTGTCCAGGATTCCCTTTTCCTATGCGGCCAGGGGCTTGAGGCCTATTTTCGTCCTGATGGTATTTACCGCATTTCTAAATTTGTTTTGGACGGATGGAACGGTCATTCTAAAAGTAGGGGGATTGGCAGTGACATGGGAGGGGCTATATAAGATGGCATACATTTCCCTGCGGCTGATTCTCTTGGTGCTGGGGTCTTCCCTGATGACGCTGACGACTACGCCAAATCAGCTGACGGATGGATTGGAACGGATTTTTGGCCCTTTGAAAGTGTTTCGGATGCCAGTGCATGAGATGGCGATGATGATGTCCATTGCCCTGCGGTTCATTCCCATTCTGATCGAGGAGACGAATCGGATCATGAAAGCCCAGACCGCCAGAGGGGCAGATTTTGAATCGGGGAATCTGATTCGTAGGCTTAGGAATATGCTGCCGCTCTTGATTCCGCTGTTCGTGTCGGCGATCCGCCGGGCAACGGATCTGGCCCTTGCCATGGATGCCAGATGCTATCACGGCGGGGCGGGGCGAACCAAAATGCATCCCCTTCGCTACGGGAAGAATGATTGTGCGGCATACGGATGCCTTGTGGCATATATTGTGATTTTGCGGGCGGTGGTCTGGATCTGTCCATGGTAGGCCGTCATTTTGCGGCAGACATAGCTCATGACACAAAGTTGCTTAATGCGCAAAAAAGCGAAGGCGAACTTTGTTCGCTATGCAGAACTGAGGATTATGATGAAACGTGTGATGCTTCGGGTGGCC
>CATKZA010000184.1 GCA_949841235.1 uncultured Clostridiaceae bacterium | reverse complement strand
TATCCAGAAAAAAAGTAAGGGAAGGGAATAAATTACCAAAGTCCGTGACGAAAAGAAAAATCGCTGTACTGCCCATGGCTACTGGCTTTACAGCAATTTTATTTTCTGCAAACTGTCAAACTCGAGATTATAATGTTATTTTTTGTAAATGTCAATTTATAGTAAATGACAAAATAATTTGTCACAAATCATTTGTTACTATTCACGGCTATTTCTAGAAATAGACTAGAATCGTTGTGCTTGCACATAAGATTCTGGTTCTTTTCTAGAAATATGCTGTGGAGGCTGTTCATCCCATCATAAGATAGACAAAGCCGCATAGCGGCGACCGATGCCGTCAGGCAGCGGGTCTATCGCATGATGAGAGGAACGGCTGTGAATAGTAACAATCATTTTGTCATTTACTATAACCCCTCCGGGGCATGCGCACGATTTTTGTAAGGAAACATCTGCGTTTACACGCAGCAAAAATCGGCGCAGCGAACGCCAAAAACAAAAATTTATGTCGTTCACTATAAAACACGCAAATACGCCATAGCAAAAAGAAAGAAAAATCATTTCAAAATGACTTTTTTACAAGAAAAAATCATTTTGAAATGATAAATTATACAGAAAAAATCATTTCAAAATGACTTTTTCTTGAAAGGCTTATAAAAGTGTGCTATACTGGTACATTATAATATAAAAATAAGCGAGCCGAGTACGCCTTTGATGGCGCGACAGGATCAAATGAATACCTGCTAATGGGGGTGAAAGCATGCACAGAAATATCATGATGGATTTGCAGGAATGGAAAGGAATGGTCAGGAATCGAAGGCCATTGCTGCTTTATGGAGCCAGGCAAGTGGGAAAGACCTATGTGTTGCAGGAGTTTGGGGAAGAATATTATAAGAATAGCATTTATATTAATTTTGAGCGCATGCCCATCGTGGCCTCTTACTTTGATGGGGATTTGAAGCCCGATCGGATCATCCGCCTGCTGGAGGAATATTTTTCCGCAAAAATCATTCCGGAGGATACTCTTTTGATTTTTGATGAGATCCAGTCCTGCGAGAGGGCGCTCACATCCCTGAAGTATTTTTGCGAGGAAGCGCCGGAGTACCATGTGGTGGGGGCGGGGAGCTTGCTGGGAGTGGCAGTCCATCGGGATAAATTTTCTTTTCCTGTGGGAAAGGTTCTGATGAAAACGCTGTATCCCTTTGCCTTCGATGAATTTCTCCATGCGGTGGGCAAGGAATACCTGGTATCATTGATCCGGGAACATTGCGCTTCCCGGGAGAAAATGCCGGAGAGCGTCCATCGGGAGGCTATGCTATGGTATCAACGCTATCTCTTTGTGGGCGGGATGCCGGCGGCAATCAACCAGTATGTGGATTCCGGCTCCCTGGTGAACGTGCCGGAGGTGCAGAATATGATTTTGGCGGCTTATACGGCCGACATGGCCAAGTATGCCACGGAGGGGGAGACCACGAAGATACGGAATGCTTACCAGTCTATGCCGGCACAGCTGGCAAAGGACAATAAGAAGTTTCAATATAAATTGATACGGAAGGGTGCCACGGCGGGGCTTTTTGGAGACTCCATCGCCTGGCTTTCTGCGGCGGGACTGGTGTATGAGTGCCAGCGCGTCACCAGAGGGGAGGTTCCTGTGAATGCCTTTCGGGATGTGTCTGCCTTTAAGCTATACCTGTCCGATGTAGGCTTGCTGTCTGCCTTTAGCAATATCATGCCGGAAAATATCGTGCGAAATGATCTGTCTCCTCTGTACCGGGGGGCGTTGGCGGAAAACTACGTGGCACAGTCATTGAGGGCGAAGGGCTATGATTTGTATTACTGGACTTCCGATTCCCCAGCGGCGGAGGTGGATTTTTTGATACAAAAGCAGGGGAGAGTAATTCCCATCGAGGTGAAGGCTGGCGAGAATGTTCATGCCAGAAGCATGAAGCATTTTAAGAGCATGTATCAGCCGGAAACGGTGTATCATGTGTCCGAAAGGAATTTTGGGGAGGAGGGGGGAGTGAGTTCCATTCCCCTGTATGGCATGTTTTGCCTGTGATTTTGCCAATGGCAAGGGAAAATGCTCATGCGATAGAGAGGATGTTGTGGCATAGAAAAAAGCAACTACAATAAATAAGAAAGTGGGAAAGAGAAATGAAAGGTAAAATATTTGACACGCATGCACATTACGATGATCGGAGGTTTGACCGAGACAGAAAAGAGGTTCTGGAGATGATTGGCAGGGAGGGGGTGGGACTGGTGACGAATATCGGTTCCTCCATGGAAGCCAATCGGGCCGCACTGGAATTGGCAGAGGAATATGATTTCATCTATGCCGCCATCGGCGTCCATCCATCTGACACGGCAGAACTGACGGAGGCTGACATGGACTGGCTGGAGCAGAACGCCAGTTGGGAAAAGGTGGTGGCAATCGGGGAGATAGGTCTGGATTATCACTATGACGAGCCTGAGAAGGATTGGCAGAAGAAATGGTTCCGCAGGCAGCTGGAGCTGGCGGCAAAAGTGAAATTGCCAGTCTGCATCCACAGTCGGGAAGCCGCCCAGGATACGCTGGAAATCATGAAGGAAATGCACGCCGGGGATATTGGCGGCGTGATCCACTGCTTTTCCTATGGCTGGGATATGGCAAGGACTTATCTGGACATGGGATTTTATCTGGGAATCGGGGGCGTGGTTACTTTTAAGAATGGAAAAAAATTGAAAGAGGTGGTGGAGAAAGCGCCCATAGAGCAACTGGTAATGGAGACGGATGCGCCATACCTTACGCCTGAGCCTGACCGGGGCAAGCGGAACGATTCCCATTATCTCTGGGCGGTGGCAGAGGAGATCGGCCGCCTGAAAGGGATGGACAGGGAGGAAGTGGCTCGCATTACTTGGGAGAATGGAAAGAGGATGTATGGGATAGCATAGCAGAAATAGATGCGTTGCATGAGATTTTTATAGGAAGAAGGGAAGTTTATGGCTACGTTGAGAATACCGCAAAATACCATAGAGGTGTTGCAAAAATACAATTTTCGGTTTCAGAAGAAGTTCGGGCAGAATTTTCTCATTGATACCCATGTGCTGGATAAGATTATCCGGGCGGCTGATATCACAGAGGAGGACTTTGTATTGGAAATCGGGCCCGGCATTGGGACGATGACCCAATACCTCTGTGAAAATGCAGGGCGAGTGATGGCAGTGGAAATCGACACGAACCTGATTCCTATTTTGGGGGAAACATTGGCAGGATACCACAATGTTACGGTGGTGAATGATGATATTCTCAAAATGGATCTGGGGCAGATTGCCAGGGAACATAATCAAGGGAAACCCATCAAAGTGGTGGCGAACCTTCCTTATTATATTACCACGCCCATTATCATGGGGCTGTTTGAAAGTCAGGTGCCCTTAGAGAGCATTACTGTCATGGTGCAGAGAGAGGTGGCGGAGCGGATGCAGTCTGAGCCGGGAACGAAGGAATACGGAGCGTTATCCCTGGCTGTCCAGTATTATGCCAGAGCGGAGATCGTAGCCAATGTGCCACCCAACTGCTTCATGCCCAGACCCAATGTGGGATCTGCGGTGATTCGCCTGACACGCCATCAGGACAATCCGGTGAAGGTTGCCGATGAGGGGTTTATGTTCCGCATCATCCGGGCATCCTTTAATCAGAGGAGAAAGACATTGCAGAATGGCTTGGGCAATGATGGGAGCCTTTGGGTGGCGAAGGAACAGGCGGCTCAGGCGTTGGAACAGATGGGCTTGTCTCCTACGATTCGGGGAGAGAAATTATCACTGGAGCAGTTTGCGGAGCTGAGCAATCTTCTTCTTTGCATGAAGGAAAGTCATGGGTGAGGCATGATGTTCTTGGCGTAAAAGAGATGGAAGCAGTTTTCCCTTGCTGCACAATGCAGGGGCAAAATTAGACAGGATTAAAATAAGTAGTCATTGCGATAAGGAATGGATATGAGAAAGCAATGAATCAAAGTGAGAGGAGAGAGAGGATGGACGTGAGAGAGCGGATTGCCAGATTGCGAGTGGAGATGAAGAAGCAGGGGATAGATGTGTATTTCGTTCCTACCAATGATTTTCATAATTCGGAATACATTTGCGACTATTTTAAGACGAGGGAGTATCTGTCCGGGTTTGACGGCTCGGCTGGAAATCTGGTAATCACCCGGGAAGAAGCAGGGCTTTGGACGGATGGGCGATATTTTATCCAGGCGGAGCGACAGTTGCATGGTACGGGGATTACTCTATATAAGTCAGGGATGGAGGGGATTCCCGCTATCAATGATTATATGAGGGAAAAACTTCCGGATGGAGGCGTGCTGGGCACGGATGGGGGCATGGTCTCTGAGGCTTGGGCTGAGGGGATGCGGCGTATGCTGGCAGAAAAAGGCGGCTCCTTGGAACTTTCTCATGATTTGGCGGGACTGGTCTGGCAGGATCGGCCGGAACTTGTCTTTCATAGGGCATGGATT
>CATKZA010000183.1 GCA_949841235.1 uncultured Clostridiaceae bacterium | reverse complement strand
GGAGGCATCGTGGAGGCGGGGAATCATGAGGAACTTCTGGAAAAGAAGGGAAGGTATTATGAATTGTATATGTCCCAGTACCAGTTGGAGGGATAGGGGGGAATACCTTTTGACCCCAACATCATTTTAATATAAAAAATTATGCTAGCGAAGGTCAAAATGCTTTGTCCTTCGCTAGCATGCTTTTTAAAATTCTCCAGCCGTGGGGTTCGGAAGTATTTGAAAGTCTTTCATGGATTGCGACTGCCTACAGTTCTTATTTGGATGCAGTCTTACAAGAAATTCGCGCGATACCTTCGCTGTGGTATGTTTCCGGCTCATATGCTACGATATGCACCAGAAACTCATCCTCGGCCTGTAAAGAGACATCACATGGCAAATCTGCAAGGTATTCGCCCTGATATAGCATGCCGCTTTTTGCAATCAGCTTGTCTTTCTTGTATATACGCACCAAAAACCACACCTTATTGCCGTCTTTATTCGCCACATTCAGATGGAGCGTCTTTCCCTCACAGATAGGCGTGGTAGAAATCCCCACCACATATCCCTCTTTGACCGGAAGTTCCTGATACGTTTCCGTAAGTTCGGGCATTCCCTTTTCTGCCGCAGCCTCATGCTCCGGCGCGCGGAACTGGTGATATCCTTGGGCATAGCGAATATACCCGAAGGAAATGCCTATGCATAAAATCGTGATAAGGCATGTTAGTATGCCTAATTTCCTTGCTCGTCTTGTCGCTGTAATACTTGTTTCTCGCTTCATATTTTTTACTTTTCACCACCTTGCTGAATTTTGATGGTAAGCGGCACATCGGAATCTACCATGCCCTTCTCCCCGGTATCATGATGATAAAATGAGAAAGCCAGCTTGGCCTTATAATCCCCCTCAGAAAGCGTGATTCCGCTGGGCGGATCAAGTGTCAGGCTTTTAATATGGTATCCGATTGGAATACGGCCTGAGCGGTATACCTCCACGTCTTTTCCGTTACTGTTCGTCATGTACAGTGTTGCCACAAAATCGTAATTTGCTCCCCTGTTCGGATTGTTGATTACATATGTATCGCTTTCAGCCGTCAGGTTTGCCGCATCCACGATCAGTGTCTCGGGAACTTCAAAACTTACCTTGTTATCATTATTGCGCTTGCCTCGTGTCTTTTTCTCATTCTCATTTTGAACAATGGATGCGTCTGCCATAACCGGCACATATTCCTTCGGCGGCTCCAGTGGGTTCAGGAGAACGATAAATGGAAGAATCAAAAACGGTAGCAGAAACCACGGCCAAATCAGAGAGCCACGGCTTTTTCCGCTGACGCGACAGCGCCCAATCTTTCCGTGGTTTTCTCCTACGAACATTCCTATATAGCGTTTTGCGTAAACGGCACAAATCGCCTCGCAGCAGTGGATTTCCCCCTCGTTGACCGCACAGAATGCCGCCACAAGCGGACAGGATGCTCCCTTTACGATACAGTCGATCGACAGGTTTTGAACCGTTCCTTTCAAGTAGCCAAATAACCCGGTCTCCGCCATCCCCTTTCCGGACAGCACAAATCCCCTGATCTTATGTCCTCCGCCGTCAAATGTGCCACTGAAAGGGTGCTGCTTGTCACAGCCGATAGCGGGAATCGTCTTGCCGTGAAAATCAAGGTCATCCGTAAGAAGGATTTTTGCATTTGCCGCTTCCGGCTTCCCATGATTGACATCGTCAAACCATTTTAAAAACTGTTCCCGGCTATTGATTTCCACAGTTGCCTGGTCTGGGGATGCCGATTCGTCCGGCTCGTAATGCCAGAGTTCTTTTTGAAATTGCATTTTTTCCGCAGATTCCCGCTCAAATGCAGCGAAATCCCACTGAAAGTTCTCTTCAAGAAATTCCGGTTTTGTGTTTGCTTTTGCAAAGCCCAATTCCTTGTCCCTGCATTTCTCCAGTGCCTTATCGCTTTTGGCAATGAAAAAGCAATGCTGGCAACGGCCCTGATTTGTAACAATTAACCCATCTCGTCCTTTTTTCCATGTCCGCACGATGCTCCTGGAAAAGCACTGATGTAATTCCCCGCTGTTTTCATAGACCAGACCTGCATTTTCATGTTTGTTCCCGTTTATTCTAATGGCGGTTCCGATTTTTACATCTGCATAACAGTTTTCTATGATTCCCTTATTCCTGTATGCAAATCCGCCTTCCATTTTGATTTTCCTATTCATGGCTTTTATCTCCATCCTACCAGTTTAACAGACAAAGCGATATGCATATGCCATTTTATAAAACAAAGCGGCGAAAACGCCGCTTTGTTCCTTATTCTTTGTCTGTTGTCTAAATATTTGATTACGGTGTAGCGGAATCTGCATCAATGGTAACCTTAATTTCTCCAAGAGACTCCCAATTAACCGTTCCAGGTGTCGGTGTGCCGCCAAGCGCTGGGTAGTTTCCGGTCGGCATAAAGTAGGCTTTTCCAGTGACTGCCTTGCCTTGGTCAGCTTTATCGCCTTTCTTATTGTCTGCCGTTGGAATCTTAATACCTGCCTTTCCAGTTCCGCTTACAGTATCTTTTGTCGTACCTTCATCTGGATCTTCAATCACGGTGAACTCTCCGGCCGCAGCAGGTGTCCCTGCGCCTGCGAACTCGAATGCTGCCTTAACATCAGCGTTTGAGTGATTGATTACGCTGATTTGATTGATGGAAGTCTGGTCTGAGCTTGCGACACTCTTATTTTCGCTGTCATATACATGCCAGCTGCTTGCGGATCCGCCGCCACTGCCAGGCTGGTATTCATGCGTATCCGGATCCCATACCTTATCTGATGCTGAACTGTCTACATACTGGAATGTCATTGCTCCCCACTCCACATCCACGGAGTAGATCTTCGCACCGTCCAGAGAACCTCTAAATCCCCATACCGGAATTGAAACTTCGTCTTTCGGTGCTTTTGCTTTTTCTTCTCCGCCTTGCTTGGCATCGGTTGGCGCATCTGCCGCCTGTACACTCAAAGCTGCAGCCGGTGATAAAGCGAGACTAAGTGTAAGCGCGCTTGCTCCAAGTGTTTTCCATAGTGCGTTTCTTTTCATAGTTTTGTCCTCCTTATAGATTTTTAAATGTATTATGCTTCACCTTAACATATTTTCTTTTAATAATCAAAAACAAGACTTTATTTCTAGATTTCTAGGTTAAACTATAAAAGTTCGTCATTTTTCAAGGGGGTGGGAATGCCACGACTTTAAGGGTGCAAAGATAATCAGTGATTTCAGCCATTACATTTTTGGCTACTCTATTTTAAAGCCTTGTGGCAAAATATAGGCAGCCACATAACCATGCAGCCCGAATCTGAAAAAATAGATTCTGTCATTGTAGCAATTTTTACCCCTCCGCATAGAATAGCCATAAGTGTTATTTTGAAATGAGGAATTTTATGCATTTAATCGGGGGAATTGCAATCCCGTTTCTGGGAACTGCCTTTGGGGCGGCGATGGTATTTTTGATGAAGAATAATATGTGCCGGAGGGTGGAGAAGGTTCTCATGGGTGTGGCTTCGGGAATCATGATAGCGGCTTCGGTCTGGTCTCTGCTCATACCGGCAATAGACATGGCGGAGGAGAAAGGCGGCATCGCATGGATTACGGTGTCGGTAGGTTTTTCCTTGGGAATTGGTTTCCTATTATTAATAGATTACTTGTTGGGGCGGATGCAGTCTGAGAAACATTTTCTGTCAGAGGAGCAGGGAGGCAGAAGGAAGATTTCCATGATGGTGTTCGTGGTGACGCTGCACAATCTGCCGGAGGGCATGGCGGTGGGCGTCTCCTTTGCCGGCGCACTGCTGAATGACAGCAGCATTACCATGGCGGGGGCTTTTGCCCTGGCGGTGGGAATCGCCATACAGAATGTTCCGGAAGGGGCAATTATCTCCATGCCCATGCGCAGTTTGGGCTTCGGCAAGGGGAAGGCGTTTTGCCTGGGCGTGTTATCTGGCCTGGTAGAGCCTGTGGGGGCGGTCATTACCCTGAAACTTACCGAACTGGTGGTTCCTTTCCTGCCCTATCTGCTGTCCTTCGCGGCGGGGGCTATGATTTACGTGGTGGTGGAGGAATTGCTGCCGTCCATCCATCAGGAGGAGGGGATGATGGGGGAGGAGATGCCCTTATCTGCCTGCCAGGAGCGGGAGAGCAAGGTGGCGATCATCGGATTTGCGGTGGGGTTCGTGCTGATGATGGCCTTGGACGTGGCCTTGGGGTAATGCGTCAGGGTCTTGGAAGATTGTTGTTTGACGAGTTGCGCAGAATTACCTGTTGTGCTGGATTTAACGAAAAGCGATATTGCATTCTTTCTTGAAATATGCTAGAATTTTACATTGTAAACCAAAAAGACCTTTGGAAACATATTGGGTTACTATGAACAGCAAAACTGTGAATCGTAACGCATATTGTAGAGTAGAGGGAGGGCTGCATATGAGGAAAGTGTGTAAAGAAAGTTCTAAGCCAGCAAAAAACGCAGGCATGTTCGGAA
>CATKZA010000182.1 GCA_949841235.1 uncultured Clostridiaceae bacterium | reverse complement strand
GGTAGAAACCCGACGGGGAAAGAAGATTTATCCTCAGGATGTGGTGGAATTTCAAGGGCAAGAGGTCACAGTGATTGGAGAGTAGTCTATGTATATTGATACTCTTGAGGTTGGCAATTTTAGAAATTATGATTTTGCCAAGATTGATTTTCATAATAAGACGAACATTCTCTATGGCGATAATGCCCAGGGAAAAACAAATATTTTGGAATCTATCTTTGTCTGCGGCACTACCAAGTCCCACAAGGGATGTAAGGACAGGGAGTTGATTCGGCTGGGGGAGGAAGAAGCCCACATCCGCATGCATCTGGTGAAGAAGAATATGTCCCATCGGATAGACATGCATTTGAAGAAGAGCAAGGGAAAGGGCATTGCCATTGATGGCATTCCCATTAAGAGGTCGGGAGAACTTCTGGGACTTTTGAATGTGATTTTCTTTTCTCCGGAAGACCTTCGGATCATCAAGAATGGTCCTTCTGAGAGAAGAAGATTTATCAATATGGAGCTGTGCCAGTTGGATGCGGTATATCTCCATGATTTGGGAGAATACAATAAGGTGCTGGCTCAGAGAAATAAGCTGCTGAAGCAGATTTATCATCAGCCATCTCTGAAAGAGACGCTGGATTTGTGGGATATGCAGCTGGTGGAATATGGGAGGAAGCTGATTAGCCGTCGGGAAGATTTCGTAAATGAGATTGGCGAGATTGTCACTGGGGTAAATGAAAGGCTTACCGGTGGAAAGGAATCCATTCATATGACCTATGAGCCGGATGTATCGATGGAGGAATTTGAAGGGAAACTGGCAAATGCCAGGGAGAAGGATTTAAAGACCTGTTCTACAAATGTAGGACCCCACCGGGACGATTTATGCTTTCTGAATGGCGACATTGACTTGAGAAAGTATGGCTCTCAGGGGCAGCAGAGAACCTGTGCCCTCTCTCTGAAATTGGCAGAGATTCAGATTGTGAAGGATCTCATAGGAGATTCCCCCATCTTGCTATTAGATGATGTGCTGTCGGAATTGGATCGAAAGCGGCAGAACTATCTGCTGGATAGCATTGATGATATCCAGGCGATCATTACCTGTACAGGCATTGAGGAGTTTGTGGGAAGCAGATTGACGCTGGATAAGATTTTTAGGGTGGTGCAGGGAGAGATTACAGTTCAGGAAGATGACTGAATTACTGTAAAAGTTAATAGATTAATTGGCTGTATACTTATAGTGTATGATGGCAGGTTTATGTCCGCACTGCGACATAGACATTGTATGGTGCATCAGGGCAGTGCAGAAATGAGGAAAACTATGGGAACAGAAGTGAATGGTGAATATGGTGCGGATCAGATTCAGATATTGGAGGGATTGGAGGCAGTGCGGAAGAGGCCGGGAATGTATATCGGCAGCACCTCGATCCGGGGCCTTCATCATTTAGTGTATGAGATTGTAGATAACTCCGTGGATGAAGCGCTGGCGGGCTATTGTGATGAGATTACCGTCACAGTCCGGGAAGACAATTCCATCAAGGTGGTGGATAATGGGCGAGGCATTCCTGTGGGAATTAATCACAAGGCAGGACTTCCGGCGGTGGAGGTGGTGTTTACCGTGCTTCATGCCGGCGGGAAGTTCGGTGGCGGAGGATATAAGGTCTCAGGCGGGCTTCACGGCGTGGGGGCTTCTGTTGTCAATGCCCTTTCCGAATGGCTGGAAGTGACGATTCATCAGGATGGGAAAATGTACAGACAGCGCTATGAGCGGGGGCATGTGATGTATCCATTGGAGGAGATTGGAACCACGGATCACTCCGGCACGGAAGTTATTTTCCTTCCGGATAAGAAGATATTCGAGGAGACGGAATACGATTACGAGATTCTGCGTCAGCGGCTGCGGGAGATGGCATTCCTCACCAAGGGATTGAAGATTATTCTGGTGGATGAGAGGCTGGAAGAGCCGAAGGTGCGGGAATTTCATTATGAGGGCGGGATTAAGGAATATGTGGAGTACCTGAACCGTCATAAAGATCCCTTGTATAATGAGATCGTATACTGTGAGGGGCAGCGGGGAGACGTGTATGTGGAAGTGGCCATGCAGCACAATGATTCCTATGCGGAAGGGACTTACAGTTTCGTAAATAATATTACTACCCCGGAAGGGGGGACCCACCTGACGGGCTTTCGGAATGCGCTGACAAAGACATTTAATGACTATGCCAAGAAAAATAAGATTATCAAGGAGAAAGAGGAAAATCTTTCCGGGGAAGATATACGAGAAGGACTTTCCGCTATTGTGAGCATTAAGATATCCGAACCCCAGTTTGAGGGGCAGACAAAGCAGAAATTGGGAAATAGCCAGGCGAGAGGTGCTGTGGAATCTGTAGTGACAGAGCAGCTTACTTATTTTCTGGAGCAAAATCCATCCATAGCGAAGTTGATCTGCGATAAGGCGATTCTGGCGCAGAGAGCCAGGGATGCCGCCAGGAAGGCCAGGGATCTGACTAGAAGAAAGACTGCTTTGGAGGGAACCAGCCTGCCGGGAAAATTGGCGGATTGCAGCGACAAGGATCCTAAGAATTGCGAGATCTATATCGTGGAGGGAGATTCTGCGGGGGGTAGTGCCAAGACTGCCAGAAACCGTGCCACCCAGGCCATTCTTCCCCTTCGGGGCAAGATTCTCAATGTGGAGAAGGCAAGATTGGACAGAATCTTGGTCAACGAGGAAATCAAGGCTATGATTACTGCCTTTGGCACGGGAATAGATGAAGATTTTGACATTGATAAGCTGCGTTATGACAAGATCGTCATTATGACGGATGCGGATGTGGACGGTGCGCACATTGCCACCCTGATGCTGACTTTCCTGTATCGGTTTATGCCGGAATTGATTCGCCAAGGGCATGTGTATCTGGCTCAGCCGCCTCTGTATAAGGTAGAGAGAAATAAGAAAGTATGGTATGCTTATGATGATAATGAATTGAATGATATCCTGACAGAAATTGGCAGAGATGGGAATAATAAGATTCAGCGGTATAAAGGTCTGGGCGAGATGGATGCCGACCAGCTCTGGGATACCACCATGGATCCGGAAAAGAGGATTCTTCTCCGGGTAAATATTGACGAGGAAAGCGAGTCGGAGATTGACCTGGTGTTTAATACCCTCATGGGCGACAAGGTGGAGCCAAGGCGGGAATTTATTGAAAAGAATGCAAAGTATGTAAGAAATCTGGATATTTAATGCTACGATTCACAGCCATTGATCTTATCATGTGATAGGTCAGTGACTGTGAATGGTAATATCATGACAGATTTGTAAATATGCGCTGCTAGAAAATGTGCAATAAAGCAAAAGCGAACAAAGTTTACAAAGTAAACAAAGTTTCCTTTTGCAGAAACGAGGAAGAGATGGACGAAAATATATTTGATAAAGTCAATGACGTGGATTTGAAAAAAACCATGGAAACATCTTACATAGACTATGCTATGTCTGTCATTGCCGCCAGGGCCCTGCCTGATGTGAGGGATGGCTTGAAGCCGGTGCAGAGAAGAATCTTGTATGCAATGGCGGAACTGCACAATGACCCGGATAAGCCCCACCGTAAATGCGCTCGTATCGTGGGTGATACTATGGGTAAATATCATCCACACGGAGACAGTTCTATCTATGGCGCATTGGTAAATCTGGCTCAGGAATGGTCTACCAGATACCCCCTGGTGGATGGCCATGGAAACTTCGGCTCCGTGGATGGGGATGGCGCTGCCGCCATGCGTTATACTGAGGCCAGGCTGAGCAAGATTTCCAAGAAGATGCTGGATGATATTGAGAAAGATACGGTGGACTTCGTGCCGAACTTTGACGAGACGGAGAAGGAACCTGTGGTTCTGCCCGCCAGATTTCCAAATCTTCTGGTAAATGGTACTTCCGGCATTGCGGTGGGGATGGCTACTAACATTCCTCCCCATAATCTGCGGGAAGTGATTGATGGCGTTGTGAAATTGATTGATGATATCTGTGAGGAAAAAGGTACCACCATAGAAGAGATTATGCATATCATCAAGGGGCCGGACTTTCCCACAGGAGCTGAGATACTGGGTACTAGGGGGATAGAGGATGCCTACCGCACGGGGCGGGGAAAGATTCGCGTCCGTGCCATTACCAATATTGAGCCAATGGACAATGGGAAGAATCGTATTGTGGTGACAGAACTACCCTATATGGTGAATAAGGCAAAGTTGATTGAAAAGATATCGGAACTCCACCGGGATAAGAAGGTGGATGGCATTACCGATTTGCGGGACGAGACGAACCGGGAGGGCATGCGCATTTGCATCGAACTTCGCAGGGATGTGAATCCGAATATTGTATTGAACCAGTTGTATAAGCATACCCAGATGCAGGATACCTTTGGGGTTATCATGCTGGCTCTGGTGAACAATGAACCAAAGGTTTTAAATATCCTTGATATGCTGAAAGCTTATCTGGCCCATCAGGAGGAGGTCGTTACCAGAAGAAGC
>CATKZA010000181.1 GCA_949841235.1 uncultured Clostridiaceae bacterium | reverse complement strand
TTTTTCTGCCAGCAGCTTCATATATTTATCTTCTCTCCGATTCATCGTTCCGCCCTCCATTCTTCCAATCATTCCCACCTTGGGAACGCAGGATATCTCCCCGCCGGGATTCTTGCTATGAAATCTGGAAAAGCAGCGACCTCCTATTCCAGATCGCTGCTCCGTTACCATGAACATTACTTCTGTTGATTTTTCCGATATTCCGCCACGTCCGTCTCCAGGATAATCTTCCTGATCGGCAAAATCCTTCCCGGCGATACGGACAATTCGTCCACACCCATCTCCAGGAAATCTCTGGTCAGTTCCAGATCCGCTCCCAGTTCCCCGCAGATGCCTGCCCAGATGCCTGCCTTGTGGGCATTCTCTGCCACCATGCGAATCATATCCAGAATGGCGGGATGATGGCTGTCGTAGAAATCATCCAATTTTGGATTCTGACGGTCGATGGCCAGAGTATACTGGGTCAGGTCATTGGTGCCGATGCTGAAAAAGTCCACTTCCTTCGCCAGAGCCTCGCTGATCATCACCGCCGCCGGCGTCTCAATCATCACGCCCTGCAGAGGATCTCCATAGCCAATGCCCTGGGCATCCAGCTCAGCCTTCACCTCTTCCATGATCTCCTTGATTTTCCGCACCTCCCAGAGGCTGGTAATCATGGGATACATGATGGCGATATTTCCAAAAGCGCTGGCCCGGAGAAGGGCGCGAAGCTGGGTCTTGAAAATCTCCGGCCTGGTAAGGCATATCCTGATGGCCCGGCATCCCATCGCCGGATTCTCCTCCTCCTCCATCTCAAAGTAATCGCAGGTCTTATCTGCACCGATATCCAGCGTGCGGATAATCACCCGCTTGCCCGCCATAGTCTCCGCCACCTGCTTGTAAATCTGGAACTGCTCCTCCTCCGTGGGGAAATCCTCAGATTCCAGATAGATGAACTCACTGCGGAATAGCCCGATGCCCCCCGCATCATTTTGAAGCACCGTGGCCAGATCCTTGATATTTCCAATATTGGCATAGAGCATGACCTTCTGCCCATCCAAGGTCACATTCTCCCTGCCTTTCAGGCTCTGGAGGAGTTCCTTCTGCTCCGCCTCCCTGGCCTTCCTCTCCTGCATCTGCGTCAGCGTCTCCTCGTCCGGCTCCACATAGATGCACCCGCTGGCACCATCCACCACGGCCATTTTTCCATCCACGGAATCATCCAGAGGAATTTCCGTTCCCACCAGAGCCGGGATGCCCATGGTTCTCGCCAGAATCGCAGTATGGGAATTCACGGAGCCATGGACCGTCACGAAGGACAGCACCTTTTCCTTATCCATCTGCACGGTCTCCGAGGGTGCCAGATCATCCGCCAGCACGATTACCGGCTCCTCTGACTGGATGCCGCCGGCAGCACCACCGCTTAGCACCGTAATCAGACGCTCCGAGATATCCTTCACATCTGCTGCCCGGCCCCTCATGTAATCATCATCCATCGCCGCAAACATCTGGGCGAAGTTATCCCCCGTCACGGCCACCGCATACTCCGCATTCACGCCCTGGGTATCAATAATATTCTCCACGGAATCCACAAAGTCATCATCCTCCAGCATCATCTGGTGGACTTCAAATACTGCGGCATTCTCCTCCCCCACTTCATTCAATGCCTTCTGGTACAGTTCTCCCAGCTGCTTCATGGCAGTCTCCGATGCCTGGCGATACCTGTCCTTCTCCTTCTGGGTATCTTCCACCTTCGCCCTTCTGACCTGCTGCTCGCCCTTCTGGTACACATAGATCTTTCCGATTGCCACCCCGCTAAAAACGCTCTTACCCTGATAAACCTCCATACATTACCTCATTTCTGCAAAGCGAACTTTGTTCGCTTTTGCTTTTTTGCTATATAAAAAAACTAAAGTTCTTACAAAGTTTGTGCCGAGCCATGTCATGGCTTTGCAGCGCACAGTCACAAACTCGTCACTTCCCTTCTGCAAAAGGGAATCCATGGCCGCAATCCACAGCCATCCATTCCCTTCTGCCAATCCTGCTACATTCCTAAGCCAACTTGCCTCTTCCTGCGACACCGCCATCAGAAAAAATCATTAGGAAAGCCTCTCCAGCACCCAATCCACGTCCGCCGTGGTCTTCAATGTCTCAAGGACTTCCTCATCCTCTAGCATCTCGCAGATCTTGGCCAGCAAATCCAAATGCTCATCCCCAATCCCCGCAATTCCAAACACCAGCTGGGCTTTCTCGTCGCCGAAGTCCACTCCGTCAGGATACTGCAGAAGGACGATTCCCGTCTTCTTCACCGTCCCCTTTGCCTGGGTGGTTCCGTGGGGAATTGCAACGCCCATGCCCATATAGGTTGTCACAATCTTTTCCCTCTCCTGCATGGCATCCACATAAGAATGATCCACATATCCCAACTCTGTCAGCAGTTCTCCCGCCGCCTGGATGGCCTCCTCCTTGGATACGGGAGACTGGTTCAGACGAATGCCCCGGGCAACGATCACATCCTTCTTTCCCTGGGCAGCCTCCTCTGTCGCCGCACTCTGGGAGACATCCGGCTTCCCATCTGCTTCCTCGGCACGCAACTGGTTATAGAGGGTATCCAGATTGGGATCGCTCAAGAAATTACCGATGGTGACGATCTGTGCCTGTGGGGCGGACTTTTTCGCCCTCTCCACCAGCGTTGCCTGCACCACCGCTATATCGCAGTCCGAAGGAATATTATCCACCGAAGTATTCGCCACCTTGATATCCGGGCGAATCCCCTCAATGCGCTTCCTGAACTTGGTAGCGCCCATGGCAGAGGAACCCATGCCCGCATCGCAGGCAAAGATAATCTTTCTCACGCCAGAGACATTCCCAATCTCTGCCGGAGCCGCCTGACCCTTGGCTTCCGCCTTCCTGGCAGCCATCTCGCTCTGGGCATCCTCCAGGCTCTTGCCTCCCGCCATCTTCACAATCGGTGCGGCGATTACGAAAGAAATCACAGAAGCAAGCACCACGCCCACGATTACCTTCCACATATCGCTGGCCGGCGTCATCATCAGATAGGCGATAATGGAGCCGGGGGAAGCCGGTCCCCGCAAGCCGCAATCCATCAGATTAATCCAGAAAATGGCAACCATGTTTCCGATAATCGGTGCAATAATGACCACCGGATTCATCAATATGTAAGGAAAATAGATTTCATGAATTCCGCCAAAAAGGTGGATGATCACTGCACCCGGGGCAGACTGCTTGGTCGCCCGGTCCTTGCAGAAGAACATATACGCCAGCAGAACGCCCAGACCAGGCCCGGGATTGGCTTCCAGCATATACATGATGGACTTGCCCAGCTCGTTGGCCTGCCCGGTGGCAATAGGAGTAAATACACCGTGGTTGATGGCGTTATTCAGGAACAGCACCTTTGCCGGCTCGATAAAGATAGACACCAGGGGAAGCAGGCTGTTCTTCACCAGCACATTCACCCCTGCGGTAAGCACGGCAAGGATAGCGCTCATAAGCGGGCCTATGCCCACATACCCCAGCAGTGCCAGAAGCAGTCCAATGATGCCCACGGAAAAGTTGTTAATAAGCATCTCGAACCCGGCGGGCATGCGCCCCTCCATCAGCTGGTCGAACTTCTTGATGCAGAAGCCGCCCAGAGGGCCCATAATCATTGCCGCCATGAGCATCGTGATTTCCGTATTGCTCATGATGGCACCGATCACGGCAATTGCGCCGACTACCCGCCCCCTGTCGCCTCCCACCATTTTTCCTCCGGTGGAAGCAATCAGAATGGGAATCAGATACGTCAGCATGGGGCCGACCATGGTATTAAAATTTTTGTTGGGTATCCACCCCGTATCAATAAACAATGCGGCCAAAAAGCCAAAGGCAATCAACGCACCGATATTCGGCATCACCATTGCCGACAAGAATTTGCCAAATTGCTGAACTTTATTTTTCACAATTATACCTCCTTTCATGCGTAACATGCAAACATTTCTTACGATTCATATTCATAGCCCCCTCACAGCAAGTTTTCCGGCAGGCTAAATCACCACGACACCATGCCTGCCGCACTCCATCCGGAAATCCTCCGGCAAATTGCCATCAGACACCAAGATGTCCACATCCTCCAAGCCACAGATGGAATACGTTCCCTTCACCCCCAGCTTCATGGAATCCATCAGGACGATCACCTGCTCCGACTGTTCGATGGCCGCACGCTTCAATATGGCCTCCTCGCTATTTCCACAAGTAAACCCGGTCTGGCTTTCATAATTGGTAACCCCCAGAAAAGTCTGGTGGAAATTCACCTGGCGCAATTCCTGCACCACCGACGTGCCATACACGCTGATGCTGTAGCGGTTCAGCCTCCCCCCGAGAATCTGCACCGAGGGTTCTGAGAGATGGGCTAATTCCACTGCGCAGGTAAGCCCTGTTGTATATATTAAATTAGACTGATTGGGAAACAGCCTGGCAAGAATGGTCGCCGTGCTGCCGGAATCCAGGAAGACTGCTGTGTCCGGATGAATCAGCCCCGCCGCCTTCCCG
>CATKZA010000180.1 GCA_949841235.1 uncultured Clostridiaceae bacterium | reverse complement strand
GTGAATGTTCCCCTTGCCGTATTTTTGTTCTAAAATGTTCATTGTCAAAGTATAATTTATTAAACAAAAATACGGAGAGAGCAGACAGCAGAGAAGTCAATAAAGCTCTTATCGAAAAAGGGAGGAAACATATGTTGGATAAAGTATTTACAAACAACCAGGTTACTATTGCGGGGGAGGTCGTGAGCGAATTCGTATTCAGTCATGAGGTCTATGGAGAGCATTTCTTTATGGTGAACATAGCGGTGTGCCGCCTGAGCAATTCCTTTGACGTGATTCCGGTAATGGTATCCGAACGGCTGATGGATGTGAAGAACGATTACAGGGGATGCACCATGCAGGCCACCGGACAGTTTCGGTCATACAACCGCCATGAGGAGAACAAGAATCGTCTGGTACTCTCGGTGTTTGCCAGAGAGGTGAGTTTTCTCGAGGGGGAGGAAGATGACCAGAATCCGAACCACATCTTTTTGGATGGATATGTGTGCAAGCATCCTGTCTATCGAAAGACGCCCTTGGGGAGGGAAATTGCCGATGTTCTCTTAGCGGTAAACAGACCCTATGGGAAGTCGGATTATATCCCGTGCATCTGCTGGGGCAGGAATGCCAGATTTGCAGACCAGTTCCAAGTGGGAACCCATATTCAGCTGTGGGGGCGCATCCAGAGCAGGGAGTATCAAAAGAAGGTTGAGGATGACAAATATGAAAAGAGGGTAGCTTATGAAGTTTCGGTGAGCAAGCTGGAATGTATCGAAACAGAGAAATAGGGATGGATTTTTTATAAGATATGTGATAGAATGGCTAGAGTTAGCATTGCGAGAGTTATGTGCTTCTAGCCATTTTTTCTACTTATTCCTTGGAAGGAGTGGAATAGAGGCAGTGCAGGAGGATTTGGGATGGAACAGAGAGTGGTGCAGGTGTTTTACGGCCAGGGAAAGGGAAAGACCTCTGCGGCGGTGGGTCAGTGCATTCGGGCTGCCAGTCTGGGGCGGCGGGTCATTATCATTCAGTTTTTGAAAGGGAAGGATGCGGAAGAATTAAATTTCCTGGAAAGGCTGGAACCGGACATCAAACTGTTTCGCTTTGAGAAGTCGGATGGCTTTTATAAGGAACTGTCTGCGGCGCAGCAGAAAGAAGAGAGGCAGAATATCCGCAATGGCTTTAATTTTGCCAAGAAGGTGATTGATACCGGGGAGTGCGACGTGCTGGTGCTGGACGAGGTGCTGGGGCTAATCGACCTGGGCATCGTCTCTGAGGAGGAGATACTCCAGCTGGTGTCTTTCAAGGAAGACTACAGCAGGCTGGTGCTTACCGGTTTTGAATTGCCGGAAGCCATTGCCGAGCAGGCAGATATTATCTCCCGGATTGATTTGGAAAAGGACAGGTAATAGGTTGCTTCGGCGAAGCCGGGAATAGTTTCCGGCATAATAACCGATAATGAAAGCATGCATATAATGAAAGATAGGAAGCCGTATGCCGCTGGCCTGGAAAAGAGCGGTGGCCTATATGGTTTCTAAGAAGATACAAGGAGGAGAGAATATGTCATTATTTACAGGGGCGGCAGTGGCGCTCATCACTCCCATGACGGAGCAGGGCGACATTGATTACGATGAGATGGAGCGCATTGTGAATGACCAGATTGCAAGCGGCACGGATGCCATCGTAGTGTGCGGCACTACGGGGGAGGCATCCACCATGACCCATGAGGAGCATGTTGAGACAATCAGGGCTTGCGTGGGCATGGTGAAGAAGCGGGTACCTGTCATTGCAGGAACCGGGTCTAATTGCACGAAGACGGCGGCATACCTGTCCAAGGAAGCGCAGACGGTGGGGGCCGATGGCATTCTGGTGGTTTCTCCCTATTATAATAAGGCAACGCAGAATGGCTTGAAGAAGCATTTTACAGAGATTGCAAAGCAGGTGGATATCCCCATGCTTCTGTACAATATCCAGGGGCGCACCGGGGTGAACATCCAGCCAAAGACCGTGGTGGATCTGGTGAGGGATGTGGATAATATCCTCGGCGTGAAGGAGGCTTCGGGGGATTTGTCCCAGGTGGCTGCCATGCTTTCCTTGGCTCAGGGGGACATTGACATATATTCCGGCAATGACGACCAGATCGTGCCAATCGTGGCGCTGGGCGGCAAGGGCGTGATATCCGTCCTCTCCCATGTGGCACCCCGGGATACCCATGATATGGTGGCGAAGATGATTTCGGGAGACGTGGAGGGCAGCAGGGCATTGCAATTAAAATACATCCCGGTGATTCAGGCTCTTTTCAGCGAGGTGAATCCCATTCCCGTCAAGGCGGCAATGAATATGATGGGATACCATGTAGGTTCCCTGAGGATGCCTCTCACGGAAATGGAGGATGCCAATAAGAAGGCGCTTCGCCAGGCTATGAAGGATGCAGGAATTACGGTGGTAGATTAAGGGGAAAGGGCGCTAGAGACGGTAGTGCCCTTTCATAAATTACAGAGATAGGAAGGTTGCGGAGATGACAAAGATTATTTTGGTAGGATGCAATGGACGCATGGGCAAGATGATTACGGAGATCGTGGGAGAACAGGAGGATGTGGAAATCGCGGCCGGCGTGGACGTGTTTGGCCAGGCGGAGAGCGGCTATCCCGTGTACAGGGAAATTGGCCAGTGCGGAGAGATGGCGGATGCGATTATTGATTTCTCCTCGGCAGACGGGATCGAAGAGCGGATTGATTATGCGGTGGACAGGCAGATTCCTCTGGTAGAGTGTTCCACCGGGCTTTCTGACGAGCAGACGGAGCGGCTTCTGGCTGCCGGGAAAAAGGTTGCGGTACTTCGCTCTGCCAATATGTCCGTGGGCGTGAATCTGCTGATCAAGCTGGTGAAGGAGGCGGCCCGGAAACTGGCAGAGGAGGGCTTTGACATCGAGATTGTTGAAAAGCACCACAATCAGAAACTGGATGCGCCTTCCGGCACTGCCCTCGCTCTGGCGGATTCCATCAATGATGCGATGGACAACCAGTATGAGTATGTGTACGACCGCTCCCAGGTAAGGCAGAAGAGGGAGAAGAAGGAACTGGGCATCTCTGCCGTGCGGGGCGGCACCATCGTGGGAGATCACGATGTGATATTTGCAGGGAATGATGAGGTGGTGACGTTCTCCCACCGGGCATATTCCCGCAAAGTGTTCGCCAAGGGCTCTGTGGTGGCAGCAAAATATTTGCACGGAAAGGGCGCTGGTCTGTATGACATGGCAGATGTATTGTTGTAATGAAATATCATGTGGCAAATGTAATTGATATTGTGCTGGCAGTGCTGTTCCTGGTGGCCATATTCCGGGGCTGGCGGACTGGACTGGTCATGAAGGTGGGGCATCTGGCGGCTCTGGTTGGCTCTTGCATCTTGGCGGGGCTGGTGGCCAACATCTTGAAAACCACCGTGAGCAGCCAGTGGGTGGTACCCTATCTGGAAAGGCGGGCGGGGGAGAAACTGGGATCTCTGGACGGTCTGGAGGACGGGATCTCTTTCGTAGCAGAAAATATGGCGTATTATCTACTGTTTGGCGTGATATTCGTGGTGGCGCTGGTGGTGCTTCACCGCGTGGTGGGAGTGCTGAAGCGGGTGGACTACATCCCGGTAGTGGGTGCCCTGAACAAATTTGGGGGCGCAGTGATAGGGTTCGTGGCGGAATTTGTTTTCTTTTTCATCCTAGGCAGGATTTTATTTGGGCTGATCCCCATGGAATCTTGGGCGCAGATTGGGCTGACTCCAGAGATGATTGAGAAGAGCTATTTGCTGCAGGCCTTTGTGCCATGACCGTGAATAGCAACGATGAAAGGAAGATTTATTGAATAAGGTCAATTACCAATTACTGCTGGATCGGGAGATTGAACGCATCACGGGGGAGGGAAGGATTCCTGCGCTGCTGATGCACAGTTGCTGCGCTCCTTGCAGCAGTTACTGTCTCAGTTATCTGGCAGAGTATTTTTCTATCACGATTTTTTATTATAATCCCAATATTACTTCCAGGGAGGAGTATGAGAAGCGGGTGGGGGAGCAGAAGCGTCTGATTCGGGAACTCCCGGCGAAGCATGCAATCTCTTTTGCGCAGGGTCCCTACCAGCCGGAGAAATTTTATGAGATGGCTCGGGGGATGGAAATGCTTCCTGAGGGAGGGGAGCGTTGCTTTGCCTGTTATGAGCTGCGGCAGCGGGAAGCGGTGAGGTTTGCGAAAGAACATGGATTTGACTACGTTACCACCACCCTCTCTGTCAGTCCTCATAAAAATGCAGAAAAATTGAATCAAATCGGACTTCGACTGGGAGAGGAGTATGGCATTCCCTATCTGGTCTCTGATTTTAAAAAGCGGGGCGGCTATGCAAAGTCCATTGAACTTTCAAAAAAATATGGGCTTTACCGCCAGGATTATTGCGGCTGCGAGTATAGCAAAAGGCAGCGGGAAGGCATGAGGTATGACATGGAAGAAATCTGGGATGTGTATGATGGGAATGGGGTAAAAACCGGGAGGACGATGGAGCGGGGCGTGCCAGTGG
>CATKZA010000179.1 GCA_949841235.1 uncultured Clostridiaceae bacterium | reverse complement strand
CAAGCACCTTGGTGATGCCGTCCTGATTCTTCACATTCACCAGTTTCGTCTGCCCGTCCTTGATGACCAGAATGGCGCTGGGCTGGATTTTCCCTCCCATGCCCCCTGCGCCGTTATCCTTCTTATCGTGTTCCGAAAATGCACCTGCCGCCACGCCAAAGCTGACATCCACCAGAGGCAGGATAATCGTTCCGTCATCAAATTTCACCGCATCCCCCACCACGGTCTTGCTGGTGACGAACCCTGCCATCCCATGAAATAACGACTCCACCGTTCCCTTAAAATTATTTTCTCCCATTGATATATCCTCCTTACTATCATTGCAATCCCCGTTACTATTCGCGGCTACGCCGTTCATAGTAACCAATCCACGGCCTCTGACTTTCATTCTCCGTGAATTGCGGCAGTCAGCCTGTCATATTCCTTCTTAAAACATCCCCATTCATCGCTGCGGAACACCCGAACATACACCAGCAAAAAGGTAAAAATCGAAATGCCTCCCCGGGCAAACAACTCCCCCTCCAAAATTTTCCGCTCAAAATCCGGCACAATGCGAATCCCCCGGCCATACCAGGCATAGAGAATGGCAAACAGGCCTAGAATCTCCCCTGTGGAAGCCGGGTCTCCCGTTCCAAAAAGCAAATGGCCGCGAAGCACTTTTGGTTTTAATTTTCTCCATAAATGTATCACATTATCCTTCAATATGCAAACCAGTTCCCTAGAATTGTCCTCCCGGAGCAAAGATGACATGTCCTTGACATACCCTGCCTTGCGCCGCAAATTCTCAATAAATCTTTTGCAGGCTTTGAAAAATTGTCGAAATTTATGCCACAATTTCTTAAAAGGATTCCGCCCTTCCCATTTTTCCCATAATGTCTCAGTACTCTTCTGGAAGTTTTCCTCCTGTTCTCCCCTTTGAACGCCCTCGTTAGAACCTTCCTCCTGTTCTCCCATCCGAATGCCCTCATTAGAGCCTTCGCCCTCTTCGATCATCTGAATGCCTCCGCTAAAGCCGTCCCCTTCTTCTCCTGCTCCAGCATTCCCATGGTGACTTTCCTTCCCCGCATCCTCTCTCACTTGACGATGATTGCTATTTCCATCAGGCCTATTCCGACTCTTCTTCCTCCTGCCCCCCGGTTTCCCCTCCATGATCTTCATCAAATCAAATCCCAGAATCCGGATCTTCCACTGAAACTCCTCCTCATAGGACGCAGAAATCCTTACCAGAAACCAGAACCAGTGAAGCCTTCCCTGCACTCTGACGCCATCCCGCCATTCCGCCTCTGCCTGATACTTGATTGGATAGAAGAGGAGCAATAGCACCAGGACGCAGAGTATCCCCAAGAGACACAGCAATACCTTTCCAAGGATTCCCAGAATCCCCAACACGATCCCCACGCTATTCCCCCTTTCCCTGAAAATAGGATTTCACATGACCGGCATCCACCACCCGGTAGGTATGGTAAACATCCTGGACAATCCGGCACAGCAAAGTCTCCGCCCCAGACCTGTCCGCCGCCAGCCCCACGATTTCCAATCCCATCTTTCGATAATGCCGGAACCAAAATTCTCTGGATGAATATACCTCCAAAGTATTTTTCTCATTCACGGGAAGGGCAATCACGAAGCAGCGGCGCAAGCCCCGCCCTCGTTCCACCATCTTACGGTACTTGCCGGGCTTTTCTTTCACTTTGTCATCCATATAAATCTTTCCGTGAAAGCGAAACATCCTCGACCTCCTTCGATTGCCAGCAGCGATTCCTATCCCATGATTTCCATCAGCAGCTGCTTGGCCGCATACTTTTCCGCCTCATCATCACAGCCGGACAGGGCATCGGTCACATAATCGGCCACCTCCTGGGCACTGCCAAAAAATACGGGCATCTTCTCCAACGTATTTGCCATCACCGCCCGGCGCAGCATCCTGCTCTTTCCCTGAAAGAATGCCTTGCACTCTTCAATCAGTTCTGCGGCGGCCTGATCCGCCATCTCCCGGGTCACCTTCTCCTCAGTCCCCGCATCTTCCAAATCTGCAAATACGCTGTTAGATATGAGCAGGGACAGCCGATCCAGCCTGCGGAAATCCTCCCCCAGCCCTGCGGCCTCGATCCCATCCCGAGCACTCTCCTCAATGCCTTCCAAGGCGGCTCCCGCCATGCTCAGCTCATCAAACAGCCGCTCCTGCATGCCCTCCACGGCCACAAATTGCTCGCCCAGCCAGTATAGTTTCTCCTCCTCGCTGCCTACAGGCGCATCCCCCGCCTGCTGCCATACAGGGGAATCCTCCCTGCGAAACAGGGCATTGACTCCCCGCAAGACACGCTCTGCCTCCGGCAGGACCTTCTCCCCCGGAAGAGCCTTGCGAGCCAGGCACATGGTATACAGCCCATTCACCAGCTGCCCCAGCTGCATGTATAAATCCGCCACGTCGTTTAACTTTGACGCATTGACACGAATCTTCTCCGCATAGATGGCATAGGTCTCCTCGGATATGTTCTCATAGTCCAGTGCCGACAATTCCTCCAGCACCGGCGCAAACTCCGTGAAATATTTCTCCTGATTCTCATCCCGGTACAGCATGGCATTGGTGCGGAACATATACAGAAAGCCCTCCAGAGAACTCACGTCGCTGCCCTGGTACACCGAAACGCTATCCCGCACCAGGTCAAAATAATGCTGTCTGGTCATTCGCATGGGAAGCTGTCCCACCGCAAAGCGGATATTGTCGCTAATCACGGTATTATCCTCGCTGGAGAAAATAAAATTCACCAAATCTCTGGCAAATACCCCATCCTCCGGCATCATTTCCATATCCTCGAAGCGGTACTGCACCCGGTTCAGAATATATTCATAAACCACGAAGCAATCCACATAGGCAGTAAGCACCTGCATCTTATCCACAATCTCCCCCCGGAGGGAAAGGAGCCTCTCCGCCATCCGGTTCAGTTCCTGGTCAGACGGATCTTCCAGATAGCGGCACAGCAGGGCATGAAAAGCCTCTGCCACATCCTCTGCCGAAGAAATATAGGGATTGATGCCCTCCGACACCATCTCGTAAAACATATAATACTCCATCATCAGCTTTACTCCGGCATATTGACCATGAAGCCGCATATATTCCCTTACATAGGAGGACAGCAGTTCCGGCTCCGGCGCCCCTGCCCTCTTCTCCAAATCCCTTACCAAGTTTCCTATAATACTTTTCATACATATCCTCATTTCTGCCATGCGTTCCACGCATTTTACGCGCAATATCCGCTCGCAACATGCAACATCTGCAAACAAATAGCATCTTTGCCTTTATGTCCATGTCGATGCAGGCGGGTCAAGCATCATCCTATATGGAAATCAGCACCCAGCTGTCAAACCATCTCAGGAAATCCTTCACATACTGGGGGTTGATTGCCATTCCCGAAAGCACGGGATAGAACATCACAAACAGTGCCACCGCCAGCCCCATATACACAAACATCCATTTCTTCATCTGTGGCTTCCAGTCAGTCAGGAGCTTCATCCCATACCCGATCATCAGCACGATGAAGGGCACGCTGGGGAAGAAATGGTAAATAAACACCGTCCGGCTGATAAACACCCAGGGAAGATATTGGGATAGGAAGGCAAATACCAGAAATGCCGCCTTTCTGTCCCCCGCCACCCGGGCGCGGTAGCACATGAAGAAAAATACCGGAATCCCCGTCCACCAAACCAAGGGATTGCCAAAGGAACTGATTCCCTCCTTCAGCGTCTCGCTCACCTGGCCTGAAAAATACCAGATAGGACGCTTCATAATCGGCCACTCATACCACTTGGAAGAGAAATCATGGGGATCCCTCAGGCCGCTGTGGTAATTGAACATGCTGGACTGGTTATCCAGCAGCTGTTTCAGCAGGCCATGTCCCGAATCGTCCTCAAAGGGAATGTAGGCCAGAAGGTAAATCAGCGCCGGCACTGCCACGAAGAAGATCAGGCAGAAGCCAATGGTCTTCCAGAACTTGGGGAAGAAGTCATGAATAATCTCCTGATGGGAGATTCCATTCGTACTTCCATTCCGGTGCGCCACAGCATAATTGTACTCCCGGAACCTCTGCCCCATGGTGAGGAAGAAGATCAGGCACAGCCCGAAGGAGGCATAGATGCCTGTCCACTTGCTGGCCCAGCTAAATCCCATGGCAATCCCGCATAGCCCCAGGGGAATCCAAGTCTTTTTCAAATCCGTATCATAAAAACTCTTTCTGGCATAGCAGTACATGAAATAATATGCCAGAATGATAAAGAGGGTGACAAACACGTCAATCGTGGCAATCCTCGTCTGGGCAAAATGCATGAAATCAAAGGCAAAAAGCACCGTAGCACCGCAGCTGAGCCATGTCTTATGCAACAGTTTCCTCGCAAAGAGATACAGGATCGGAAGCATCAGCACGCCAAACAGAGTCCCCATAAAACGCCATCCGAAGGGGTTCATTCCAAACATCCGGATTCCCAGGGAAATAAAGAATTTCCCCAAGGGCGGATGGGTATTTTCATAATTATACAGCCCATGAA
>CATKZA010000178.1 GCA_949841235.1 uncultured Clostridiaceae bacterium | reverse complement strand
GCGCTGAGAAGCGCCTCTTCTCCCGGCAGAAACAGTTCCGCCATCTCAACCAACTCCCGGTATTCCTCCTTCTGGGCAGCCCGGTTCAGCATCTCTGTGGATGCAAAGAAAATCACCTGCAACTTCTCGTTTGTCAGATAATCATTGATTTTCTGTATAAAGACATCATTGGAAAGCATATCCACATCAATGCCCATTATTTTTACTGAAGTCTGCATATTCCTATCCTAACTGTTGGCATCTCTGGTTCCCAAAATGATTTCGATATCGTAACCCTCTGCCACATCACCTACTGTCAACTTCGGATTGTCAAAATATTCTTTCAAATCTCCTCCCTGACCCTTTTTGCTCACCACGATCCGCGTGGTAGTCAGCGTCTCATCCGTATAGTTTCCAACCTCTGCAATCTTGAATCCCTTCTCCTCCAGCCTCTGCTTCGTGGCAGAAGCAAGCCCGGCAATCTGACTTCCATTCAGAATGCGAATTTTTAAATTCTTAGAACTGTTTTTATCACTATTGCCATTAGACGGCTTCGTGGTAGCCACGCTTCTGGAAGAACTGCTGCCGGCAGATATCCTGTTTAGCGCGGACAAGTCCTGAGGCTGGGTATATGTCACGTCATTGTCAATCAATGTCTTCAAAGCATTCTTTGCCGCCTTCCCATCAATGGAATAAACCTTATCGGAATAAGTGCATGGAATGCCCCAGTAGTGATACAAATTCACATCTAATTTCTGATAGGTTTCCACATATCCTATTTTATTATACTGGGTGAGATTGGAGGCAACTCTTTCATATTGATCCTTGATATAGTCGGCAATCTTCTCCTCATCCCCGCCCAAATCCCGCAGCTGGTTCTTATATGAATCACTTAGAACAGATAAATTTAATTTTGTCTTCATCGTGGTATTAGACTCCGGCGTAACCCCATCCGGCCCCGGCGTATTATTAATATCGCTCTTCGTCTTAAATGCCACCTTCACCTTCTTCTCCTCATACTGGCTCTCATAGGTAGCCTGGTCGATGGCAGTGTAATAACTGATATCCGTGCCCAGCATCTTCTCAAAAATCAGCACGCCATATCCATAGGCATCATCTTCGCTGCTGAAATATTTCTTCAGGGATGCCAGGCGGATTACCTGGGGGATTTCCTGATTTACCTGACATAGTTTCCGATACATTACAGAAGGAATGGTATAATCTGCCTTGACCGGAATCGTCACATAATCCATATTGTGGGTTTTCTTATTGCAGATTTCCAGCATGATATGGGTCACCCTGTTCTTTTCATCTGACACGTAGATCAAATTCCGGGAAATGTCATCCGTGGTAGCCTCTGCCTTGATATCAGCCAGGGAATCCACATCCGACTTGGCAATCCCCCCGTCCTTCGATAAGATAGAATAAGAAATCTTATAGCTGATAAATCCTACCCCCAATACAATGGCAATGCAGATCAAAGACTTTAGCAAACTTATAAAAAACAGCTTTGCAACATTTTTTTTCTTCATATCTATGTCTTCTCCTAATTTTCTGTATCTATGCGTTATTACACTGCTATGTTTCCAGTAACTACCAATACGCTACATTATAACAAAAAAAAATACCCCTGTAAAGTGCAGGATGCCCATGTTATAATGTCACCAAGAAATTAATATCTTTATAGCAAAAGGGGGATTACAGGCATGAAGGATAAGGTGGCCGTTATCACAGGGGCATCCCGGGGCATCGGTCGAGCCATCGGGATAAAATATGCGCAGAAAGGCTATCGCATTGCCATCTGCTGCAAAGCACAGGAAGAGAAATTGCGTCAGACTGCCGAAGAAATCCAAGCCATTGGAGCGGAATGCATCACTTTCGCAGGAGACATGGGAAAGGAGGAAAATGTCGAACGATTTTTCCAAATCATCCGTTCCCAATATGGTCAGATAGACGTGCTCGTGAATAATGCCGGCATGTCCCACATGGGACTTCTGCAAGATATGTCCACGGAGGAATGGGATGGGATACTCACCGCAAACCTGCGTTCCGTCTTTCTATGCAGCCGTGCCGCCATCCCCCAAATGCTCTCCCGGCACGCTGGCAAGATTCTCTCCGTTTCCTCTGTGTGGGGCATTGTGGGCGCCTCCATGGAAGTTGCCTACTCTGCCACCAAAGGCGCAATCAATGCTTTCACAAGAGCGCTGGCGAAGGAACTGGCTCCCAGCGGCATCCAGGTAAACGCCATCGCCTGCGGCATGATTGACACCGAGATGAACCATTGCCTTTCCCCGGAAGATATCGCCGCCATCACGGAAGAAATCCCGGCGGGACGCATGGGCACCCCCCAGGAAGTGGCAGACCTAGCCTATCAGATTACTGAAAAAAACGAATATCTCACCGGACAGGTGATTGCGCTGGACGGCGGCTGGATTTAAAAAAAGGTGCAAAGTTTTGCTAGGCTCGCATTAACCTCGCCAAGCAAAGCTACGATTGCACCTAAGAAGAACGCAAAACCAGCGTTCTTCGCATTCCTGACTTCGAGCAATTTCCTATACAGCTAAAAAGGGTGCAAAGTTTTGCTAGGCTCGCATTAACCTCGCCAAGCAAAACTTCGCACCTTGCATATTTCAAGTACCTTGCCTAATATTCCGCATAGAATCTCTTGGTTTCCAATATCTCCTCCGGCACTTCGATATCATCCTTCTGCCATACTTTGAATTTCAAGTCGTATTCTTTCATCTTCTTGCCCCGCTCCCGCGCGAACTTCGCCATGGCATCCCGGAACATAGGCTGCTCGCCCACTTTTTCCCGAAGTTCCTTAGAGAATGGGCAGTAGGTAGCCATGATCTCACGGACAGGCTTGCTCAGAAGCAAGCCACCATTGGCCTCATGCTTGATCCAATTCTCATAATCCTGCACAAAGACTTCCCTCGTGTTGTTGCGGCACTTCTGAATCTGCATCTTCAACTTTTGTTTCTTGTCCTCCGACAGTTCCCTGTTCTTCTTATAAAACTGGACAAAATCACTATATTCGCTGGTCAGAGATTTGATCTGGATATTATTCCAAGCCGAACCCTGAATCGTGCGGCACAGTTCCCAGCGGAACCTGCCCAGAAGCTTAATCATATCAGCGTCCAATTCTCCCTCCATAAAGATGGGAAGCAGGAAACGCCCTTTGGAATTCCTCCTGCGGCCGCTGATCTCCTGCCACATGACACCCTTGTTCCCATAGCCCGGGAACATCACGATATCAGGATAAACCTCTTCCTGAATAAATTCCTTGGTAAAGGCACTCCCCTCTTTGGAATAAAGCGACTCTCTGTAAAATACCGAGAAATCAATCTGCTTCAATCTCTGGATCGTGGCATTCACCTTATCCTTGGACAGATAGCTGCGGTCTATGGAACTGGTGCAGCATTCTGTAAACAGGAAGGGCACAAAAGCGGTAGCCTGGCTAAACATCAATCTATGGTTCACCTTGAACATATTCTGCAGTTCATATTCAAACTTGGCATTGGTGTCATGGGACATTTCCTGCTGCATCTCCGCCGTAATCTGCCCCGTCTTCTTCATCTCCCTCAGATTCTCATCATAATCCAAGTCAAACTCGCTCTTGGACGGCTCCTTCTCCCCCTTGATCACCAGGGTGAGCCATTCCTTCATATCATATATGTCGCATGCCCCCATGCCGGAGTGGGAGGTATCCAAGCCCAGAAGTTCCTCCATGATGCTCTCCGTCACCAAATTCTCACTGAGGAAACCATACCGCAAGAATAAATCAATGACCAGCGGCGTATCCTCCGATGATTGATAATCCTTTAAAAATACCTTCTGGTACAGGTCATAATATACCTTGATGATATTGCGCCTCAATGTCCTGGCCTCGTCATCCGTAGCAAACTTATCCTGCATGTCAATAAATGACTGAATAAAGCCTCGGAATGACTGCTTCTGTTCCCCATCCAGTTCTCCATAATCCAAAATGGTGTCCAGAGCCCCGGAAAGTTCGCCCACATCCACATAATTGTGTTCCACCAAGGCAATGTCCCCATCTGCCAGCGTGGCATTGTTCGCATTATTTCCCCCGCCACTGAGCAGCTGATAATATGCCTGCTCCATAAAATCATGGTCAATCTGCAAGTCAATGCCCGCCCGATCCAGCAAAAGATTCTCCAGAGAATTCACCTGGTCGATGACATCATCAAAAAGAGAAGATGCCTCTGCCGTATTTTCTCCGGCCCTCTGGAGCATGGTAACTTGCTGAAGCACGCTATGATACAGACTCTTGTCGCCTAAGATCAGCAAATTGGCCAGAGACCTTAAATACTCCGCCCTACTCTTGCACCGGGAAATCAATCCCCCAACCAGAACTGCCTGCTCTTTAATATGGTGCATGGTAATGATGCCGCTACATCCAAAATATGCCTTCTGCACCTCCGGCGGAATCTCCGCACAGGCCCTGTAATACTCTACCTTTTCCTGGTCTTCGGTCGGTTCCGTCTGATATTCCCCCAGTTCTTCTATTCCCCGCAATGCCAGCACGGAAATGCCCGTATTCTTTCCAATGGTCTGGTATG
>CATKZA010000177.1 GCA_949841235.1 uncultured Clostridiaceae bacterium | reverse complement strand
CATTATTGGAATTATAAAATCCCTCCGAAAGAACAGGATAAAAGCTGGGGCGAAAGTATATATACGGATTTTAGCGAGTTCAGACAGGAAGCCTTGAAAATAAGTGTTGAAATACACGATTCTGGCTTGGCAGAGAAATTATGTGCGAATTTTTCAGGGCTTGACAGCAAGCGATTTTCTGATGGGGACTGGTATAAGTTTACAAAAGGCGGAATCACAAAGGAAAAAGCAATATCGGCAGTATGTAAGGCGTGTAATGTGCCTGTTTCGGAAACCATTGCTTTCGGTGATGATTATTCAGATATTGGCATGCTAAAGCTATGTGGAATTGGTGTGGCAATGGGTAATGCGATACAGGAAGTGAAGGATATTGCTGACGACGTAACGCTTTCTAATGAGGAAGACGGCGCAGCTGTGTATATGGAGAAAGAATTACTTCGGGATTTATATGAGCAGACAAAAAATTTGCTCAAACTGAAAATAGAGAAATTATTTATAAATGAGTATTCAGGGCACGATTATTGGCATTGCCTGAGAGTTTGTAAAATGGCAGAGAATATAGCAAAAACGGAGAAGTGCGATGAATACATAGTGATGATTGCGTCCTTGTTACATGATGCGGATGATCCAAAACTCTTTCAAACAACGGATTTTAAAAATGCACGCAGAATTATGTCAGATTGCAGGATTACAGAAGTTGTGATAAACAAAGTAATTGACGTAATCAGCACAGTATCTTTCAAAAGAACGAAGATAACTGTTCCAAAGTCAATAGAGGGAAAAATTGTACAGGACGCAGACCGGCTTGATGCAATGGGCGCGATAGGGATTGCGAGAACCTTTTCTTATGGCGGAAATCATAACAGGGCAATTCATATTCCGGATTGTCAATCAGATACGGATAGAAACGAAGTGGAATATAGAAAAAATGACGGTACAACAATCAATCATTTTTATGAAAAATTACTTTTACTCAAAGATAGGATGAATACTGATTATGCCAGGAATATTGCACAGAAGCGGGATAACTATATGCGTGAATTTTTGAAGGAGTTTTATGATGAATGGAATGGACAATAAGGCAAGCGAAGGGATGAAAATATTATATGTTTCTAATCTGGATGGAACATTGTAAATAAAAATCAGGGGATGAAGTTGTATGGAGAAGATGGATGTATTGGCGGGAGTGGGCATTTATCCACGGGAAATCACTGTGTATTTGCCGGAGAGTTCGGCAATAAGACAGATGATATATTTCCATGCCTCGCCCCAAAATGTGCGGGCAATCGGGGAGGAATTATGGAGGAAATTGAAAGAATATTTTGGGAGAAGTGGGACAGGGCTTGTGCTGCTGGAGGTGGAGGATTGGAACCGTGATCTGTCCCCCTGGCCGGCAGGGGGAATCTTCCGGGAGGGGGAGGATTTCGCCGGAGGGGGAGAGGCGTATCTGGAGGATTTGTGCAGCCAGGTAGTTCCCCGAGTAGAGGGACGGTTTGCGGAAATGTCCGGCATAGAGCGAAGGGTGATTGGCGGGTATTCCATGGGCGGGCTTTTCGCATTATATGCCGCCATGGAGTCGCCCCTGTTTTCAGATCTGATTTCCGTATCCGGCTCTTTGTGGTATGAGGGAATTGTGGAATATGTTTCAGGGAAACTTGCCAGAGAGGGGGAGATGTCTGGTCTAGGGGATGGCATGTGCCGGGGAGGAGGGCATTTCGCAGGGCGCAGGAGGGCGTATTTTTCTCTGGGACAGCGGGAGCCAAAGACTAGGAATGGGGTGATGAGGCGGGTGGGAGAGCAGACGGACGCTATCGCAGACAGCATGGCAGCGGGGGGATTTTCCGTGCATTTTCAATGGAATCCGGGCAATCATTTTCAGGATGAAGTGGGGAGGATGGAGCGGGGAATCAGGCATATGCTTTGCAGTGATTGGTGAGATGGCATGTGCTGAAACCATCGGTGGCGGTGCATTGCAATGTGTGATATAGATAAGGCAAAGGGGGATGAGATATTGGGTACGAAGATTTTGCTGGTGGAGGATGACAGGGAGATTGTTGGCAATCTCACGGAGTTTCTTGTGGAAGAGGGCTTTCAGGTGGCAGCGGTGAGCGGCCAGACCCAGGCGATGGATTATGTGGAAGAGCATGAAATGGAATTGGATTTGGTGCTGCTGGATGTGTCCCTGGAGGAGGGAAATGGGTTCTCAGCCTGTGCGGCCATTAAGGCGAACTCTGACCTCCCGGTAATATTTCTCACTGCTTCGGGGGATGAATACAGCGTGGTGACGGGGCTTGACCTGGGGGCGGATGATTACATAGGAAAGCCCTTTCGCCCTAGGGAATTGATTTCCCGCATCCGCAGTGTCCTTCGCAGATGCGGCCGGGCGCAGACGGTGCTGGAGCTGGGAGACGTGAGGATTGATACGACAGGGGGAACGGTGACGAAGAATGGGCAGGAGGTTTTCCTGTCTGCCTTGGAATACCGCCTGCTCTTGGTGTTTGCGGGGCATCGGGGCAAGGTTCTCTCCAGAAGCCAGCTGCTGGAAGAAATTTGGGATGTGGCGGGAGAGTTTGTCAATGACAATACCCTGACAGTGTATATTAAGAGGTTGCGGGAAAAGATCGAGACAGATTCCAGCGAGCCGGATATCATTAAGACGGTGCGGGGAATTGGATATCGGGCAGACTAAGATGGATGGCGGCAAATCTCGACCAGTGCTTATGCGGATTGAAGGATGGTTCCGGGGATGGAAGAGAGAACAGGGGGAGCGAGATGAAGATACTGAGGAATCCGGAATGGAAGATGGAGTGGATTCTGCTGGGAATCATTGCAGTGTGCGGCGTGGGAGCCGTGGGATTTTGGCAGGGGTGGAAGTCCGCTCTGGGGACTGGGCTGGTTTGCCTGGCAATGATGTTTGTGCTGGCAGTTGCCAGCATCCGGCGGTCTGGGTTTATTTCCCTGATGGGAGAGCAGATTGACCAGATCCTTCATGGAGAGGAAGTTTCGCTGATGGAGGATTGCGGCGAGGGGGATTTGGCCGTTCTATCCACCCAGGTGAAAAAGATGGTGCGGTGCCTGCATGAGCAGCAGGACAATCTGCAAAAGGAGAAGGATTTGATGGCGGATTCTATGGCGGATATTTCCCACCAGATGAAGACGCCTCTGACTTCTATTCATCTGATTTTATCTTTTTTGCAGGAGAAGGATTTGTCATATGCCCGCCGAAGGCAATTGGTCAAGAAACTGACCATCCTCACGGATCGCATGGACTGGATGGTCTATGCCCTGCTGCGCATGGCCAAGCTGGAGGCGGGGACGGTGACGTTGCAGAGTAAGTATTTTTCCATGTCTCAGCTGATACAGAAAAGTTATGAGTCTCTAGCCATTCCCATGGAACTTCGGGGGATTTCCTTTCATAGCCATGTGGCGGAGGGGGCCTGCATGGTTGGGGATATTGCCTGGATGACGGAGGCGGTGACGAATGTGATGAAGAATTGCATGGAGCATACCCCGGAGGGCGGAGAGGTCTCTGTGAAAGTGGAGGAGAATGCCCTCTATACGGTAATCTTCGTGGAGGATACGGGAACAGGCATCGAGGAGGAGGATCTGCCCCATATCTTTGAGAGGTTCTATCGAGGGAAGAATGCGGATGAGAACAGCGTGGGAATTGGCCTTGCCCTGTCCAAGCAGATTATCCTATCTCAAAATGGCACCATCAAGGTGTACAATAAGAGGCGGGAACATGGGGCGGTATTTGAGATTCGATGCTATAAGGGAAGCGTTTAGAACAGTGGTTTCTGTACTCAAGTGGAATCCTATCGTGCCTGCTCTAACAGTTCTTGGCAAAAAATGCAAACTGTAGATGGACACTATTTTTATATATTCAATTGGCAAGATGGACATATTACTGATTGGAATAATATTTCAAACGATGCGTGCAATATAGTTGGAAATATTCTTGGAAGGATTCATGCAATCAAGTCCTAGGAATGTTTCCCATAAAGAGCCGGAATTAAGTAAAATTGACTGGCACGAGTATATCCATAAAGCGAACGAAGAAAGAAGCGAGATTGCCTCTCTCTTGGTTGACAATGAGAAGCTTCTAATCTATGCTGAGAAGGAGTTGAATAAGGCAAGAACATCTTTGCCGGATATCATGTGTGTGTCTAACGAGGATATGGATCCTAAAAACATTATGTGGGATAAAGGTAATCCATGGGTAATAGATTTAGAGTGCCTTGACTATGGCAATCCGATCTCCCATGTACTTCAACTGGCGCTTCAATGGTCAGGAATTACAACCTGTGATATGGACATTGAAAAGATGGTTGCTTTCTTTGACGGTTATCTGGAGGCGTATGATAATTGTTTTCGGGCGTACGACGGTGTATTTGGGTTGGCATATACCTGGGTAGAATGGCTAGAGTATAATATTCAAAGGGCGCTTGGAGCATGTATTGATGAAACAGAAAGAATGATGGGAATTTCTGAGGTGCGAAATACGGTCGAGAGGATAAAGTATATTCAAACGATTGAAAAAGAAATGAAAGAAACTTTGAATTCTCGTTTGCCCGAGATCAAGGCTGACAGATATGATAATCACGATGAGAGA
>CATKZA010000176.1 GCA_949841235.1 uncultured Clostridiaceae bacterium | reverse complement strand
ATACAGGTCGATGACAAACTTCACTTCCCCCTGGCCCAGTGCCAGCATCTTGGAAATATCCAAAATAGAACGCCCCTTCTTATACAATGCGATAATCTCATCATTATGGTTGGCCGGTCTTTCCTGGCTGGAAAGCGGCTGGTAGGCCGGCTCTCCCACCGTCACCACCTCCTCCTTTTCCAGAAGGCTCCTGGCTTCTTCCTCCTCAATCCTAGCAATCTCCGCATCAAAAACAGAAGCCCCATCATCCTTCTCCGATGGGGGATTATCTTCAGGCTCCTCAGGGGAATCCGCCGTCTCATCCGTCTCGTCCTCCCCGTCCTCAGAAATTTCCTCCGGAACAGCCACGTCCGCTGCCTCCCCTGCTTCTGCTTCCGGGGCAACGGAATCGCCTTCCTCCGCTGCCTGATGCGCCGCCATTTGCCATTCCTCCTGAAGCGCTTCCTTTCGAGATTGGAACTCCAAGGTATCCAGTTCAATTTCCTTCCTCAGTTCTTCCAGCAATTTTTCCTGCTCTTTCAACTTCAAAAAGTCCCCGGCGGCCTCGTCATGGATGTCTGCCTTCATGCCGTCAATTTCCCTGACCAGCTGCTGTATCTCCTCCTGCTTGGCATTCATCATGTCATAGAGAAAAACTACCTCTCCGTGGTTTTTCTCTATTTTATCTAAGACCTGGTCAGAATACTCGCTCATTCCCAAAATCTTCTCATTGGACATCTGGCTCATCTTATCATCTACTTCCTGGTAAATGGAAGCAACTTCTTCCCTCAATTCGGCAATCTTGCCCTCCCAGTCAACTAAGGGAGCCTCCGATTGCCCCCCTACTGCCTGATCCGGCTCCTTTTCCGTCTCTTTGCCCTCCACTAATCGGAAACTATACACCACAGCGCCTAATCCTACCAATACCATTAGGATCTCTAATACAACCATATCTATCCTCTTTTCCATCTAAAACCATTTAAGATCATAACGATTCTCAGCCAGCCATCCCCTCTGCCACCGCCGCTCAAATCTTCATATCGAAGTGCTTTACTTCTTCCTTGTCATCCTCAGAAGAATTTTCGCCCTTTTCTCCATGGTTTTTCTTTTTCTTTCTCTGGCGGTTCCTCCGCTCCTCGTCATTTTTCAACTCTTCGTTCTCAGCCTTCTCCCGGCGAATGGTTTTCTCCGAAGATTGCTTCACCTGCTCCTGGAACTGCGCCGCAAGCTGCTGATTCTCCTGGTTCATCCTGTTAATCTCATTCGTCTGGATTTGGGACATCTCCTGGGATTTTGGTGGCATGGATACATAATCAATCGTCAATGACATACCGTACTCCCTCCCTTCTTGCTAAACGCCTTTTATGCGAATATCTCCGCCCTCTCTTACAAACGTGCTGCGCTGCACCTCGCTGTGAAGATATTTGCTCACATTAGATATGGTAAGCTTTACGCCGGTATATGCAATATCATACACAACAATCTTACCCCTTCCATTGGATTCCTCCATGGATTTTTCCAAAGCCTCATATTCCTCCGTCATGGATTCCGTAGACTGGTCAATCTCCTCCAATCGAGCCTTGTAACCCTTCAATTTCTCCAATTTCTCAGGCTCCAGGGAACCCTTCAGCTTGAAGCGCTTCTTCAATACATCAATATTCTGCTCGATCACTTCCCGCTCCTCAGACATTTCATCCATAGCCTTTTCCAGCTCATGGTAGCGGTCGATCTTCCCGGGATCCATTCCAACTTCCATCTCAGTCACCGTGCCCATGGTGGAGCCGGCCACCTTCGTCTCAATCTTTTTGGTGGAGCGAATGCTCCCCCCTGCCACCATGCCTCTCCTTCCGTTGACCTCGATAGAGTCCTTGGCAGTCACATTGCTGTGCATGATCGCATCGGTGATAATCTTTCCCCCTGCCTCCACATTGGCACTCTCGATAAAATTGGAAATCACATCCCCCTCTGCCTTCATCATGGCCTTCCCCATTCCCTGGATTCCACGGTTCAGGACAATCTTTCCCCCTGCAATGAGGGTGGCTCCCTCCACTGCGCCATTCACGTAAATATCCCCGGAGGCTTCCACCTTATAGCCGGTGAGGATGTTTCCCTTCACATTGATGCTGCCGTCATAGGAGATATCTCCCGTGGAAGGCCCTACGTCTGCGGGAACCTCATAGCAGTCAGACACGAACACCTCGTCAGATACCAGCGTCACGTTGCCTGACACATCAGAATACATCTCCAGCCCATCATCCGAAAGATGAATATTTTTTCCATGCTTCAGTTTCAGCACATTCACCTTCCTGGGCTTGATGGGATTCCCGGAAACATTCTTGCCCGGCGTTCCAAAGTCTGCGGGCGTGAGCGTGGCCAGCAGCTGTCCCTCCTGCACCGGCTCGATCATATCCAGCTTGTGGAAATCCACCTGACCATTTTCATCCACCGCCGGCTTACTGGTCTTATCCACATTGAAATGATAGGTAATCTCCGCATCCTTTCCGTGAATGGGCATGGTCGCCTTGGCAACAAGCACGTCGCAGCAATACAGGCGCGCCTTGAGCATCATCTCTATATTTTTCTCAATGATGCCATATTTTACTCCATTTTGATTCAATAAATCTAAAATATCCTTGGCAGAAAGCCTTGCACCCTGACTGGAATTGGGATACAGGCGAACCTTGGCATAGTATCTCTCCGGATCCACCGTCACCATAGCGTACTCATTTTCCGGCAGTCTTTCCTTGACGCTAATTCTAATCTCTGCATTTTTGCTGTCCCCTGCCTTCGCCACAAAAGATTTAACATCCTCCACCATGACCTCATCATAGCCCTTTGCCTTCAAATACGCCATGATGTCGTCAACATGCAGAGACGTCCCCCCCTCCACCGGGGGATATGATTTCAGATACATTCCATCTTTCTTGTGAACCATTTGAAAAAATGCGTTTCTCTTCATAGGCTGCCTCCGTTCCTTCCATGATTTGTTACTATTCACAGCCGTTCCTCTCATCATTCGATAGACCCGCTGCCTAACGGCATCGGTCGCCGCTAGACGGCTTTGTCTATCTTATGATGGGATGAACAGCCTCCACAGCATATTTCTAGAAAAGAACCAGAATCTTATATGCAAGCATAACGATTCCAGTCTATTTCTAGAAATAGCTGTGAATAGTAACCATGATTTCACACGCTGTCAATACCAAATAAGGGAATATCCTCGCCAATTTTATTTTTCATTTTACGCAAAGCCTTGGTGTGCAGCTGGGACACCCTGGACTCCGACACATCCAAAATCTTGCTAATCTCCTTCAAGGTCAGTTCCTCATAATAATAAAAGGCAATGACCCGCTGCTCATTCTCCGTCAGGGTAGCAATTGCCTCTGCCAGAATCTTTTTCAGTTCCTGACGCTCCACCACTTCCTCTGGCTGCTCGAAACGAGGGGTGTTTCCAAATTCCGCCTTCACCTCGCTGCCCTGCTCCAGATAATCATCCAGGGATACCAGATTGGCAACCTGGGTCTGGTTCACCAGATTCTCCAATTCCTCCTGGGAAATCCCCATGCTCTCCGCCAGTTCCTCATTGGTGGCAATCCTGCCCAGCCGCTCTTCCATCTCCTTCATGGCATTTTCCAATTTCCTCTGCTTCTGGCGAAGCGTCCTGGGAATCCAATCCATCTTCCGAATCTGATCTAAGATCGATCCCCGAATCCTGAGGCTGGCATAGGTCTCAAATTTCACGCCCTTGGTCAGTTCAAACTTGTCGATGGCATCAATCAGCCCAAAGATGCCATACCCCTCCAAGTCATCATATTCCACCGTATATCCCAGATACATTCCCATGCGGCCTGCCACCACCTTTACAAGTTCGGCGTATTCCACAATCAGCTGCTCCCGGATCTGGGGACTTCTGGACTCCATATACTCCTGCCATAATGCCTCTCTACTACTATCATCCATCGGTCAAACACCCCTTCTGAATTTATGATTCCCCGCCCAAAGCATCTCCTTCTTCTGCGGGCGATTCCTCCACTTTTTCTTCCTGCCCTTCGGGCAGTTCCATATTGATGCCACCCGCATTCCTCTTCACGAACATGTTCCCGTCGATTGTCTTCTGAATCAATTTCTTCGCAATGAGACCAATAATATAGAAAATAATCAGCGTTCCGAGAAGCAGTTCCAAACTGTAAGTGGTATCCATATCATTCACTATAGTAATAATACATATGATTGCTCCAGCAAGCAACATCACAAATTTTGGAATAAAATTGATTTTCATGTTCCCAAACCCTTTCCCTTATATTGTTTTTTGCGCCTTTCCCACTGCCTTAATTAGAAAATCACCGGTTTCAGGATAAAATTCCACCGTCCTTCCAAAATTCAGCCCAGTATCCTCCGCCAAAATCCGTATTCCCAGAGAGGCAAGTTTTTTCTTGACCGCCTGCACGTTCCGCTCCCCAACGCGCAGCATGTCACTATTTCCGCTAAATGCAAACATCTGGGCTCCCCCGGCAATTTTTGCCGTGAGGCCGACTCTCTTCGCCCCCGCTCTTACCATCATGTCAATCAAAAGATCAATGCCCGTATCTGCAAACTTCGCCCTGTTGGAATTCTGGCGAACCGTGGTACTGTCCGGCAGCATGACATGAACCAGCCCTGCAATCCGGGTCG
>CATKZA010000175.1 GCA_949841235.1 uncultured Clostridiaceae bacterium | reverse complement strand
AATCAGGCGGGAAAGATTATCGGATGTTGGAACTTTGAGGAGGATGGAAAGGAAAGCGCAGACAATGGGGGGATTTCTCTTTATGCAGATTATGATACGCCCATCTCTGGTGTGACATCGAATCCCAGCACCATTAAGGTGAAAACCAGTGACGGCATTAAAAAGATTGACTTCAAGAAATATGTGAAGGTAGTTGCCAAGTGCGAGGTGGGATATCCAAACTGGAATATGAATGCATTGAAGGCATGCGCGGTGGCGATTAAAAACTATGGGATTGCCAGAGTGTACCGGCATAAGTATCCTGAATTGGGATATGACGTGAGGGCCACAACAGATGATCAGGTTTATAATCCCAAGAAGGAAAGCGTTCCAAAGTGCAACGATGCTGTAAATGCGATATGGAATGTATTCTGGATAGATGCGAAAAATCAACTTTTTCCAGGATTTCATTCCCATAGTAAAGCTTCTCATTCTTATGCAGTGAAAAATGGCGGCGTGCTGTCCCAGACCAAGGCACAGGAACTGGCTTCCAAAAACAGTTATTCTTGGATTGACATACTGAAATATTTTTATGACCGAAAGAAAGGTACGGCATATTTTAATAAGCAAGTGGCTTATGGAACAACTTTTATGAATGTATATAAGTAAGAGCAGATAAAATGAATGGGAGGATTGCGGGCATGAGAAAGAGATTGTATGTGATGTTTTTGGGTGCGGCATTGGGGCTGACGCTCTTCGGGTGCGGCCATAAGGATGCCAAGCTGGAGAGCGAGGAGAAATCGGCTGAATCAGCCGAAACGCCCCAGGAAACACAGGAGGAAGATGCGGGGGCGACGGCAACGCCTGAACCTACGGAAGCCGTGGAAGAGGAAGATGGGAGTAAGAAAGAGGGGAAGTATGAGATCTTTGTTGACGAGAAGATTCGGATTGACGGAAAGCAGGAGAAGTTTCAGATTCTGGTAAATCCGGAGGATACGAGGGATGCTAAAATGAGGGTGGGAGAGGCTCCGGTGAAGCTGGAGCGCGTATCCGTGGATGCAGGATATTCCCCCCGTGTTGAGATTGAGGTTCAGGATTGCACGGGGGATGGCAAGGATGATATCGTCCTCGTTATGGGCTATCGCGTGTATGAGATTCAGGTCCTGACAAGAGAGGATGGCAAATGGAAGGAAGTACCATTTCCCGAAAAAGTTTGGGGGGACGATGACCTTTATTTTAAGAGACAGGGCAAAAAGATGAGAGTAGGCGTGACGAGTACAAAGGAGGAGAAAGTGATTGCGGATTCCTCCAATGATGAATGGCATAGGTCTTATCGCATGTGCAAAGTCGGCAAAGACGGACGGATGATTATTGTGGATAGTGTTTACCGAGGGGATGATGTAAACAACATCGCCGGAAAGGTGAAACTGACGATGCGTTATGATCAGGCATCGAAGGCTTTCAAAATTGAAAAGACGACTTTTTCGTTTTAATGAGTGATACCTTGCAGTGAGTTGGGGCGTGGAATACAGATGCGCCTGCGATGAGCTGCAAGGTATTTTGCTATAAGGAATGGGAGATGCGGAAAGGAGCTGAGAGGGAATGGAGAGATTGCATGGCAGGGGGATGGCCATGGATAAGGTTTTGACGGGACTGTCAGGAATTATTTGGGAATGTACGGATCAGGAGGCAGAAATCAGAGAGGAGACGGATTTATTTGACGATCTGGGTCTGGATTCGGTGGAGGTTTTTCAGGTCATTGTGGGGACGGAAGAGCATTTTGGGATAGAATTTGATGACGTGGATCTGCTGAGCGAGAACTTTAGCCAGATCGGTTCCTTTTGCAGGCTCATTCAGAGGAGGCTGGAGGAAGGAGGATCAGATGTTCGGGAAGAGGAGTAGGAAGCGGCATGTGCTGCCTTTGGGGGAGGCAGAGATCGGAGCATGGCCGGAGCAGAATTTTCTGTTTGGTCTGCTGGAGGGACAGGCCTGCGGGATGGATTGGGTGATGAATCACTTTATTCAGTTGCGGGGTGCCCGCTATGTGGATTATCGCTGGGGAGCGCAGGATGCCAGCGTGACATTTTATCCATACTGCATTCATCAATTAGCCCCCAATATGTTTGACCTGTGTCCTTTCTTGGAAAAGTATGGGGTACCCAAGACCTTTGTGAGAGGCTTGCATGGAAAATTCCATGAGTTCGTGATAGAAGCCATTGATGGGGGATATTATTTATCCACCTTTATCGACCAATTTTTTCGGGAGGATATGGCGGGGAATCCCGGGTTTCGCCATCCCGCCTTTATTTATGGATATGATGGGGTCAGCCGCAGGGTGATGATTGCAGATAATTTTGAACATGGGAAATATGGGAGGAAGGAAATTACTTTTGAACAGCTGAATCAGGGCTTTGACTTGGTTTCAGAGGAGTTGTGGGAGGTGGGCGTGTTTCTCTACAGGAGGAGGGATTTTCACTATGCCTTCGTGCCGGAGTATGTGCGGGAGCAGCTGGAGGATTACCTTCACCCCGGGAGAGGGGTATGCTACTTTAACCGCACGGTGTGTCCCGAATCCTTTCACCGGGACGAGGAATATCTGAATGAAGTCTTTTTCGGCATGGAGTGCTATGATTTGCTGGATCGGTGCTTTGAGGGGATATTGGAGGGGGATGGGGCGTATTCCAGCCGGGACTGGCGGAGCTTGGTGCAACTGTGCGACCATAAGCATCTGATGGCGAGAAGGTATGAGTATATGGTGGAGGGGGGATATGCGGAGGGGGATGCCGGCTTGAAAGACAGGCTGGCGGAACTGGAGAAGCAATGCCTGATTGCCCAAAATATGTATATTAAATTTACCATATCCGAAGATGCCAAAATCATCCAGCGGCTGCGGAAGAGGGTGAGGGATATCCGGGAGATGGATGGAGAGGCGGTGGAGCGGCTGCTTCGGCGGTGCAAGTGATGCGTGGGCGAAGGTTGAACGGTGGGAGGAAAGAAGGTTGTGCGGGATAAAGAAGGTGAGGCGAGTTTGCTTGCAGAGAGGGAGAAAGTGAAGGGAGTTTGCCTTGCAGAAAGGGGAAGAGGATGGAGAGGAGAGCGTTATTGCAGTATGCCTATGATTATACGAGATTTTATAGGGAAAAATATGCGGGGATAGATTTGGATGGGGATTGGGGAGGGATTCCCATGGTGTCTAAGGGGGAGATTGCCCATGGGGGGATTTCTGTCATTTCGTCCAAGTATTATTCCCGCTTGGGCGGACTTGGGATGATATCTGATTATACCTCCGGCTCCACAGGGGAATGCCTGGAGGTACATGCCACCGAGGGGGAGCAGAGGAAGTCCTTGCTATCCCTGTGGCTTTACAGAAAGAAGCATTATGGCATTCATCCCGGTTCCAAATTGTGCTATTTTTATACCTTCCGGGATGGCAGGAGAGATGCATTCTATGAATATCGAAAGAATGGCTTGGGCTTTTCAAAGGACATGCTGCGGGAGGAGCATTTGGAGGAGATCTACGATCGGATGTATGGCTTTGAACCCCGGTGGCTGCTACTGCAGCCCGGCATTGCCATGGTGCTTGCCAGATATGTTTTTGAGAGTGGACTGGAACCTATTCCCACGGTGGAGTACATAGAACTGACGGGGGAGATGTTTTCTGAGGAGCAGAGACGGTTTATCAGCAGGGCTTTTCATGCCCCTGTGGCCAGCCAGTATGGGTGCAATGAAGTGGGGACGATTGCCTATGAGTGTCCTTTCGGCAATCTCCATGTGATGGAGCATAACGTGTATGTGGAAACTGTGAAGGATGGGCGCATCAATGAAGAGGGGGAAGATGGGAATATTCTGGTGACGGCAAAGAATCAGCTGGTCATGCCTTTCATTCGGTATGACACGGGGGACGTGGGGAGGATTTGCCATGTGGCATGCCAGTGCGGCAAACCCGGGCCGGTGCTGGAATTGTCGGGGGCCAGGAGGAATGACTTGGTGACGCTGGAGGGAGGGGAGATGGTGTCCGCCAATCTGTTCTGCCGGGTGTTCCAGGCTATTGCATGGAGGATCGAGGGGAGGATTTTCCAGTACCGGGTGGAGCAGTTCGATAGTAAGCAATTTGTGGTTTCGATTGCCACGGACGAGAAGGAGGAGATGTTGGAAGGGCTTTTCCGGGATTTGATCGGGGAGACGGAATTGAAGGATGCGTCTTTTCGATTTGTATTCGCCAAATATCTGTTGCCAGAGGAGCGGACAGGGAAATTTCAATTTTTTACCAATTATTCTATTTAGATTAGAGATATGGGATGTTTTGAAGGGGATTTTTGAGTAAATTATTGTTATAATGGAGTGCAAGGGATGCTTGCTTGTGGAAGTTTAGGATTCGTATTTGTGTAGTGACAACAGAAAGGAAAAAATATGAAGTATGATGCAAGAGGATTGACGCGATCCATTTCTGATTTGTTGAGATTGACTGGCGTAATCGTCTTTGGCGGTTGGAATGAGAGGTATAAGCAGCCTAAATTCTTGGAAAATGCTGCCCAGGAGGATCTGTATCAGAAGTTTTTGAGAATGGTGGATCACGGGAGAATCAATGAGGCGGAGAATGATTTGATTGACTATATCGAGAAGCGTGTACTGTATGGGGAAGACGGACAGAAGGGCGGGGACGGTAAGGATCTGTCTGTGCTGGAGATGGCGTT
>CATKZA010000174.1 GCA_949841235.1 uncultured Clostridiaceae bacterium | reverse complement strand
CTGGTGGAATATGAATATGGGCAGATGGACGAGATGGAACTGGCCTATGCCATTACTATTCACAAATCCCAGGGGAGCGAATATCCCGCAGTAGTGATTCCCATTCTCACGGGCTCTCGCATGCTTCTGAACAGAAATCTGCTCTATACTGCCGTGACCAGAGCGAAAAAGTGCGTGACTTTGGTGGGCAGCGGGCGCACCATCCAGCAGATGATTGGCAATGTGTTTGAGCGGAAGCGATATTCCAGCCTGGCGAAGCGAATCCAGGAGATGAAGGAGGAATCATACTGAGAAGATGGGTGGATTTATTGGGAGCGTTTCTGTTCCCTAAGAGATGTGCGATATGCGATGGAATATTGAAGGTGGGGCAGGAAGAACTCTGTCATGCCTGCCAGAGGATTCCCAGGGAAGTCGGGGAGGACTGCTGCGCATATTGTGGAAAACCTGTGGCAGAGGAGGAATGCTGCGAAGATTGCCGGGATTCCCGGCGCAGTTTTGAATATGGGCGTTCTGCCCTGTGGTATGATGCAGCCATGCGCCAGTCCATGTCCCGATTCAAATATCATGGAAGGCAAGAGTATGCGGCCTATTACGGTGCGGTGCTGGCACGAAAGTATGGGGAGTGGATTCGGGATGTGGCCCCCCAGGCTTTGATTCCCGTGCCCCTGCACAGAAGGCGGTATCAGAAGCGGGGGTACAATCAGGCGGAGCTGATTGCCAGAGAACTGGGAAAGCGGTGCGATGTGCCTGTGGACGGGGAATATCTCTTTCGGAAGAGGGATACCACTCCGCAGAAAGAATTGTCCAGATGGGAGAGGCAGAGGAATTTGCAGAATGCATTTTATGTAGGAAATGTGTCAGGGGAGTTGTGCAAATATGAAAGATGTGTTATAATTATCGATGATATTTATACGACAGGAAGCACGGTTGAATCGTGCTCACATGTTCTGCGTGCGAATGGAACGGATAAAATTTATTTTCTGTGCGTCTGCACAGGCTTAGGATATTAGGAGAAAATGTGAAAAACAATCTTTTCACATGCAAATTTGTGTCTGCGGCCAAAATGCCGCAGGCTATAGAAAGGCATGGGTATTATTATGGATGTAAGAAATTGCAAGAAATGCAGGAAACTGTTTAATTATTCGGGAGATCCGCTCTGCCCGACCTGTGCAAAAGAGATGGAGGATAAGTTTTTTGAGGTGAGGAAATTTATCAGAGATAATCCTACGGCGACCATGTCTGTTGTGGCGGAGGAAAATGAGATTCCCATCCAGCAGATTAAGAAATGGGTGCGCCAGGAACGGCTGGTATTTTCTAAGGATTCAGGGATTTCCATAGACTGCGAGTCATGCGGCAAGCCTATTCGTACAGGAAGATTCTGCAAGGATTGCCAGAAGAAGATGACTGATAAGTTTACCAGTTTTTATGTGGAGAAGCCAGCGGAGAACAAATCGGATGCCAAGAAAAGTTCCAAAGGAAAGATGCGCTTTTTGGGGAATTAACTGTTTGGGCATTTCGGTGAATAAAACCTTTGAGTGGTCGCAGGGTTCACTAGAATATGAGTATGGGGGTGACCTATTGTCCGATGTAGATGTAAAAGAGCTTTTTGATAAGGCGTTTTATGAAGTGACGAGAAAACTGGTGAAGATTGATTTTGAAAAGACCAGCGACGAGAGGGAGAAAGAGGAGCAGAACTTGCTGAATCAAGGGTGCAGGGAGCTGATTGAGACGAAGGGTTCCATGAATTCGGTTGTGGTCTGCCAGTTTTCGGAGGAATTGTACCGTTTCATTACGACGACGATGAACGGCGGGGAACTTCCCTCGGAAGATGAACTTCACTTATACTTAAATGAATACATGAATATCATATGTGGTTTTGCCGTCTCTCAGATGAACAATCTGACCGGGACCAAGTCCAGGTTGTCCGTACCCCAGTATTTTCAAGAAGGGGAGCATCTCGATGTCTCCTTTCAGAAAAAGCAGAGGCAGAGAATTACATATGAATCGAAATATGGGATGTTGCATGTTTTTTTGTTTTATTCATTTCAAAATGATTAGATAGGAGGGAAAATAATGGAAAATACAACGATAATGGTGGTAGATGATTCTCCGTTTGCATCGAAGCAGATTAAGGATATTGTGGAAGAGAATGGTTATGAGGTCATTGGATATGCCAAGAATGGCGAAGAGGGGGTTCGGATGTATGACGAGCTGAAGCCGGACATCGTGATCTTGGATATCATCATGCCGGGAATTGATGGCTTGGAGACGGCACAGATTCTCATGAAGAATAATCCGAAGGTCAAGATTTTGATGCTGAGTTCCCTTTGTGATTCTGGTACTTTGGAGGAAGTCAAGGGCATTGGATTGAAGTTCTTGATTCCAAAACCTTGGGAGGATGATGTGTTGCTGGCAACTTTAGAGATGCTAAAAAAACAGGGTGAAAAATAGAAAGAATGAGCCGCACTGGGTATCGGGCCGGAAGGGACCGGACAGGTGCGGTTTGATTTTGCAGTGAAAGTGTTCATAGTGATATTTATTCTTGACGTATGGAAAATTTTTCTTTATACTCAATGTTGGAAAATGTTTTGATATACAAAATATTTTCGGGAAATTGGCTGTAATAGTAGCGAGGAGATACGAATCGCGGCCCGACGAGGGAGATTGAATGAGTAGGGAAAATCAGGAAATGAGCAAACGGCTGATTGCCGTTTTTGATAATATCATGCATTTGGAGCATGTGTGCATTTTGGACGGACTGGAAGGGAAATTGTCTCTCTCTGAAATTCACACCATTGTAGCGATTGGCAGCGAGGATTTCGGCAGCATGTCCAGGGTGGCTGAAATGTTGAAAATTACAGTGGGGACGCTGACTGTGGCAATTAATAATCTGGTGAAGAAAGGATATGTGGAACGGCACAGGAGCCAGCAGGATCGCAGGATTGTGAAACTGGGGCTGACAGAGACTGGAAAAGAGGTATTCCGCATCCACAGGGAATTTCACCGGCGGCTGGCGGAAGCCATGACCCATGGCTTTACGGAGGGAGAGAGGCAGACGGTGAATCGCGCCATCGATAATTTGGGGGTTTTTATTGAGCAGGGATATCGGGGATTGGAAATCATGGATCAATAGAAATGGAGAAGAGGATGATTAGAACTAGGGTTATTGCGACTGCGGCGAAGGTGCCAGAGCAGGTGATTACAAATGAGGATTTGTCCGAGATCGTGGATACCAGTGACGAGTGGATTTCGCAGAGGACAGGCATCAAGGAGCGGCATATTTCCGCAGGGGAGAATACATCCGTGCTGGTAACCGATGTGGCCAGGCAGTTGCTGGAAAAGGCGGAAGTGCCTGGGGAGAACATCGATCTGATTATCGTGGCATCGGTGACGCCGGATTACGGAACGCCCTCTCTGGCTTGCATGGTTCAGAAGGAAATCGGGGCGGTGAATGCCGTGGCATTTGACGTGGTGGCTGCCTGCAGCGGTTTTATGTTTGCCCTGAGTACGGCGGATAAATATATCAAATCCGGCATGTTTGAAAATGCCATTGTCATCGGGGGGGAGACTCTTTCAAAGATCGTGGATTGGACAGACAGGGCCACCTGCGTGCTTTTCGGAGATGGGGCAGGGGGAGCCTATGTGGAGAAATCCCAGGAGGCGGGAGTGGTTCACGAGAATCTTGGCTCCGCCGGGGAAATGTATGAAATCCTGACAGAGGGGTACACGAATTGCAGCAATGCCTTCAACGATGTTCCTGCTGAGGTTGATTCAAAATGGTATGTGTATATGAATGGCAGGGAAGTTTTTAAATTTGCCACGAAGAATGTAGTCAGAAGCATGAAGAAGGTGATGGAGGAGGCTCGGGTGGACAGGGATGAAATCAAGTATATCGTTCCTCATCAGGCCAATGTGCGCATTGTGGAAGTGGTTTCCAAGAAATTGGGCATTCCCATGGAGAAGTTCTATATGAATATGGAGCGATACGGAAATACATCTTCTGCCAGCATCCCCATGGCTCTGAATGAGCTGAATGAGCGAGGGCTGCTGGAGAGGGGAGATAAGATCATGCTGTCCGGTTTCGGAGGGGGCATGACTTGGGGAACCATGCTGATTGAGTGGTAGTTAATAGTATGTGTATACCTGCTTCGGCAGTATATATAAATAAAATGTTTTAGGAGGAAAAAGATTATGGTATTTGAAAAGATCAGAGAGATCATTGCAGAGCAGACAGGAAAGGATGCTGAGGAAATTACTCTGGAGACCAGCGTGAAGGACGATCTTGACGCAGACTCTTTAGATTTGTTCCAGATTATCAATGATATCGAAGATGAGTTTGACGTGTCTATCGAAGATCCAGAGTCTATTGTAACCGTGAAGGATGCGGTGGATTTCGTAGAGAGCCACAAATAATATTTGGGGCTGTGGTGTGCCAAAAGGGATGCGTGCCAGGCGCGTGCCATCCCGGCACCCCAAAAATGGAGGAAAACGTGAAAAAGCGAACAAAGTTCGCTTTGAAAGAATGAGGAAAGATATGAGAACAGCATTTTTATTTAGCGGCCAGGGCGCTCAGTACGCTGGCATGGGAAAAGAATTGTATCAGAATTACCCTGTTGCGAGGGATGTGTTTGACAGGGCGGATTATGTTTTGTGTTATTCTATCAAGGATATTAGTTATGGAGATGAGGAGAAG
>CATKZA010000173.1 GCA_949841235.1 uncultured Clostridiaceae bacterium | reverse complement strand
TATTTTTGCTCATGTTGCTGCCTCCATAAATTTACTGGAGGAATTATACCACAGCAAATAAAGAAAAGCAATCTGCATTTACCGTCCAAGCATTTGACAAAACGTTTCATGAGTGGCGAAGCCATGGATAGTAAGGTGGTGGATGACTTAAAACCAGTCGAATAGTGCGCTGCGAACCTCGGGACGCTCCTCGCTTTCTTGGGGAGACTCCGTGGGCTTGATTTGGCTTTCCGGCTGTTCCAGTGCCTGATATTCTTCCTCGGTCAATCTTTCTTTCAGCCTTTTCTTGGACTCTTCGGGGACGGTAGCGGTGGTTTCGTCCACGAAGCATAGGCTGGGGAAGAGGACGCACCACCAGTTCCGCCCCCGGCCGGTGCCGATGTCGATGCACAGGGAGCGGTAGGTTCCGGCGGGAAATGTCAGGTCGCCATAAGTCTTTATGGGGAATTCACGGTTTTCTATGGTGATATGGACCGGTGATTGACTGTCGTTTTGCGTCAGAGTCTTCTGAGCGATTTTTGTCAATGCCGGAATCTGGGGGGTGATTAATTCTTCCGCCTGGGCGGGGGAATTGGCATTTCGGATCGTTTCCCTCAGATAGGTTATGACCTGGTCTCGTACCTTTAATTTCAACGCCTGATCTTCCGGGGCATCGCTGTCTGCCACTACATGGAGGCGGAGGATGTTCTCGGCCAGATGGTTTTGCAGTGCGGGGATGGCTTGCTGCCGTTTGGCTGTGGTCTCCTTCCCGGAAGCAGATGCGGCTGCCCTTCTGTCGGCCTGCATATTTTTGAGTTTGGCGGCTGCCTGTTCTATTTGGATGTGCTTTATGCCTGCTAGGAATAGGGAGAAGGATGCGGCGTACAATAATATAATGGAAAGGATTTTGGGCGCGGGAAAATCTGTGTGCAGTCCCTTTTTTTGATGGATGTAATCTAACATGCAGGATTTTATGTGCCGATATAACTTCATGAAATATTCCTCCTTTTTGATTGGTGCGTTATAGAGCGCAGGTTATTGCCGTATCAATACATTGAATTTAACAATGGGTTTCGGCTGATATGGGGGAGTATTGCCGTAAATCCGCCGTTTATTCAAGGAGGGGCAATATTTGATTGAATTGAAAAAATGTGCTATGATGAAAAGAAGTAGTTTTTCAGGGTTTGTCATAATGATAGGTAGAATGGAGAACAGATTATGAGTGAGGGTAATAAGTTTGATCCAATGTATAACATTCCCAGCATGGAGGAGTTAGACCGCCAGTGGAGGGAGAGCCAGGAAGCAAATAACCCGAAGAGCGGTGCGGGAAATTCGTCCCGCAGCCAGCGAAGCGGTGCCGCCGGACAGGGAAGGAGCAGAAACGGTGCCGCAGTTCCCAGATCGGGCAGCAGGGGTGGTGCCGCAAGTCAGAAAAATCATGCCGCATCTCAGAGGAATGGCAGCGGGAACGGTATGTCAGGCCGGCGGAATGCAAAGGATCAGAAGAATGGCGGAGATGCCAGAGGGAGAGATGCTGTTCGGAGCCAGGAAGCGGCCAGGAAGGATATGGAAGCGGCTGGAGGGAAGCGAAAGAAGACCAGAAAGGAGAGAAAGGAAGAGAAGAGAAAGAAGCCAAAGCGGTTTAAAAGATTTCGCATGTTCCTGAAAATCCTCTTTCTGTTAATGCTGGTAGGCGTTTTGGGTGTTCTGATGTTCTTTTACTTCAAGTATGGGGATGATTTGCTGAAGTGGAAGAACGAAGCGAAGCACCTGGTTGAGGAGTCCAATAAGAATACCTTCCGCGCCTCGGAGGCCAGCACGATTTATGCGGCGAATAAGAAGCCCATTGCCCGGCTGAAAGGGGATAGGGATTCTGCTTATGTGGATTTTGAGGATATCCCCCAGGCCGCTGTGGACTGCATGGTTGCCACGGAGGATAGGGAGTTTTATGAGCATAAGGGAGTGAATTTCCTTTCCACGGCCAAGGCGGCGGCCTTATATATCAGAACCAAGCTTAGCGGAAGTGATGATATTACCCGAGGGGGAAGCACCATCACCCAGCAGCTGGCGAAAAATGTCTTTCTAACCAATGCCCAGACGGAGGAGCGAAAGATGCGGGAAATCTTTATCGCCATGGAATTGGAGCAGAAGTATGAGAAAGATGAGATTATGGAGTTTTATCTGAATGCCATCTGCTTTGCCAACAACCATTTTGGCATTCAGGCGGCTAGCAAGGCGTATTTCAGCAAGGATGTGAAAGATTTGTCTCTGGCGGAGATTGCCTTTCTCTGCGCAATTCCAAACCGCCCCACCACCTATGATCCGTTGCAGCACTTTGACAATACCAATCAGAGGAAGGTGCGGATATTGGATCAGCTTTTGGAGGCGGGGAAGATTTCTGCGGCAGAGTACAGTGATGCCAAGTATGCGAAGATTATTCTGGATCCTGCGGAGCCGCTCAAGACCCAGGATTATATGACCACATATACCATTTCCTGTGCCACGAAGGCATTGATGAAGCATAGGGGGTTCGAATTCCAGAACCAGTTCAAGTCCTCGAAAGAGGAGAAAGAGTATGATGAAGAATACAAGAAGATGTACGATGAATGCCACAGCTTATTGTATACCGGCGGGTTCCAGATTTACACCACCCTTAGCACAAGTAAGCAGAACAGATTGCAGAAGGCGGTAAACAGTGCTTTGGCGGGATTCAAGAAGAAGACTAAGGAAGGGACTTATAAACTCCAAGGTGCGGCTACCTGCGTGGATAATAAGACTGGCTTCGTGGTGGCAATCGTGGGCGGACGAAAGCAGAAGGATACGATCGGATACACGCTAAACCGGGGATTCCAGAGTTACCGCCAGCCGGGAAGTTCTTTCAAGCCCCTTGTGGTCTATACGCCTCAGCTGGAGAGGAATTACACGCCCAATACCATCGTGGATGATACGCCCTTTGAGGATGGACCCAAAAATTCAGATGGGACATATGCAGGCAAGATTCCTCTGCGCACGGCAGTGGAAAGGTCAAAAAACGTGGTAGCCTGGAAGCTGTTTGAGGAACTGACTCCCAAGGTGGGGCTGTCATATGTGCTGAAAATGAATTTCTCTCAGATTGTTGACAGTGATTATTTTCCTGCCGCATCTCTGGGGGGCCTGACCAACGGCGTCAGCACCGTGGAAATGGCATCGGGCTATGCTACCATAGAAAATGATGGGGTGTACAGGGAACCTACCTGCGTAAGGGAAATTACTGACTCTGACGGAAATACGTTGATTAACAATAGCAGCGAGCAGGAACAGAAGCAGATTTACGAGGAGACGGCGGCACGCACCATGACGGATATTTTGACAGGCGTATTGACTAGAGGAACGGCTAGAGGAAGGGCGCTTTCCAATAATATGGCCTGTGCCGGAAAGACAGGGACTACTTCAGATAAAAAGGATGGATGGTTCTGCGGATACACGCCGTATTACACTACATGTGTCTGGGTGGGATACGATGCTCCCCAGACGCTGGATGACTTGTATGGAAATACGTATCCTCTGACGATCTGGCGGGATTACATGGAGGCAATCCATGAAGATCTGGAGCCGGCGGAATTTGCAGATTATCGCGACGACAAGCCGAAGACTAGCAAGAAGAGCAAAACCTATGAAGATGAGGATGAGGAGGAGGATGAGGGCGACAGCAAGATTCACACAGAAGAACCCACTATGGATCCGGATGCGGAGGAAGAGCCGACCGAGAAGCCTACAAAGAAGCCGAAGCCTACGAAGAAGCCAGAGGTTACCAAGACGCCCAAGCCTCAGGTAGAGACGGAGCCCCCGGTTGATCCGGGAGATGCAGAGGAAGATCCGGGGGATATTCCAGAGGAAAATGACGACCCGGTTGACATTCCGGAGGAGTAGGCAGGGTATGGGAGGAGGATTATGGTAAGTTTCAGCTTGTGCATGATTGTGAAGGATGAGGAGAAGGTGCTAGCCAGATGCTTGGACAGTCTGGCTCCCGCCATGGATGAAATCATCATCGTAGACACCGGTTCTGAGGACGGCACCAGAGAGATTGCTGAAAAATATACGAATCAGGTATATGATTTTGCCTGGACGGGGAGTTTTGCGGATGCCAGGAACTTCGCATCCTCCAAGGCGACCAAAGAGTATATTTACACGGCAGATGCAGATGAATATCTGGACGAAGAGAATCAGCAGAAATTATTGCAGTTAAAATCAATCTTACTGCCGGAAATAGAGATGGTGCAGATGCTGTACTGTACGGTGGCCAACAATACGGTGTACAATTTCGACAAAGAATATCGTCCCAAGCTGTACCGCAGGCTGCGTCCTTTCGTGTGGATTGACCCGATTCACGAGACCCTTCGCACCAAGCCCGTGGTGTATGACAGCCAGATAGAGATTATCCACGAGCCTCAGGGGAATCACGGGGCAAGGGATCTGGCGGCACTCTGTCAGGTGGGGAATCAGGAGGAGTACCTATCGCAGAAGCTGCATCACATGTACGCTATGGAACTGTATCGCTGCGGGGAACAGGAAGATTTTGACAGGGCCATCTCCATATTTGAAAAAACACTTTCCCAGGATGGCAGAACCATGGAGGAAGTGAAGGAGGCAATCTGCGTCCTTGCCCGGGCATATAGGCTGCGGGGGGAAGTGGCGGATTTTATGGGATATGCATTGAAGGATTCTGCTACCGGTGCCAGTGCGGAGGTGTGCTGCGAGCTG
>CATKZA010000172.1 GCA_949841235.1 uncultured Clostridiaceae bacterium | reverse complement strand
GCTTACGCTGACAGAAGATGAAGTCGCTTATCTGGAGGAGCTGTATGTCCCCCATGCACTGGCGGGCGTGATGGCACAAAACGGTAAGCAAAAGGCAGGAGATGTCGTATAAACGGTAGAAAACAGGAGGCAAAGGCAGCGTTCTTCTCGTGGATTGTTGATGTAAAACATGGTTTGTGTTGCAAGTATTGTGACTGCGCGCTGCATGCAGAAATGAGGGAAAAGATGGAGAAAATAGTACAGAATGCAGGAAGAAACGCACTGGGAGAATTTGCACCGGAGTTTGCACATTACAATGATGATGTATTGTTTGGCGAGAACTGGAACAATCACGACATTGACCACAAGACACGCTGTATCATTACGGTGGTTGCACTAATGTCTTCCGGTGTGACGGATTCTTCTTTGAAGTATCATTTGGAAAACGCTAAAAAAGCCGGGGTATCAAGAAAGGAAATTGCGGCAGTCATTACCCATGTGGCATTTTATGCAGGATGGCCAAAGGGATGGGCTGTGTTCAATATGGCAAAGGAAGTGTGGGCAGAAAAGGAGTCTGCCGCAGATGCCAGGGCGGCACATGCGTCTCAGATGCTGTTCCCGATTGGAGAGCCAAACGATGGATTTGCGCAGTATTTCATCGGCCAGAGTTATCTTGCCCCGGTTTCCGATGAACAGGTTGGGATTTTCAATGTGACCTTTGAACCGGGATGCCGGAATAACTGGCATATCCATCATGCAGACAAAGGCGGCGGACAGATTTTAATCTGTCTGGCAGGTCGCGGATATTATCAGGAGGAAGGAAAAGAAGCACGGGAACTTCATCCGGGGGATGTGGTAAATATCCCTGTGGGCGTAAAGCACTGGCATGGTGCGGCACCGGACAGCTGGTTTTCCCATCTGGCAGTGGAGGTGCCGGGAGAAAACGGTTCAAACGAATGGCTGGAGGCTGTCACAGATGAGGTGTATGGTCTGCTCAAATAAGGGAGGAAAATACGGTGTAATCCGCATATTGCAGACAGCCATCAACACTGCCGTACTGGTTTCCATGCTCTGTCTTGCCTACAGCGGCATTGTGATGTCCCGTTATGTGTTTGGCTTTATTCCTGCGAAGGCAAAGTAAGGGCACAAGATGCCCGGTGGGCATCTGTTCTGTGCGGACCGAAACGGAGTGTAGAGTGTAAGCTTGCTTACATCATCCGAGCGCGCCCGCGAGGGTTGCTAGACATCCTGCGGATGTCTGCTAAGCAAGGACCGAAGCGGAGCGTAGAACAAATACCCCGCCCCTCTGGGGCGAACTGGGGAAAAGAAAACTGCAATTCTGTAAATCTGTCAAATTAGGATGGTTTTGGTAATCATTATGCTGCCAAAGTACAACATATATCAGGGTTGGTAAAATATAAAAAGGAGAGTTGATTTCCAATATTTTTACCAACATTGAGTGCCTCAATATGCCATATTATGCCATCTTTTGTTAAAACAGAAGAAAGGAACAGATAACCATAAAGCCTTGATTTTGCAAGGGAAATCAATTGTTTCAAGGAGATTAAAATAAATGATTAAAATATTATTCATCTGCCACGGCAACATTTGCCGCAGCACAATGGCTCAATTCGTCTTTCAGGACATGGTGAACAGGGAAGGGCTTGCCGACCGTTTTTTCATCGACTCGAAAGCCACCAGTACGGAGGAACTGGGCAACGGTCCCCACTACGGCACCGTGCGGAAGCTGAAGGAGGTGGGGGTGCCGGTACTGCCGCACCGGGCGAGCCAGATGCGCCGCAGCGATTACAAGGAATATGACTATATCATCGGAATGGATGGGTGGAATTATCGGAATATGATGCGGATATTGGGAGGAGATCCGGAGGGGAAGGTTTCGCTTTTGCTGGATCACACGGAGCATCCCAGGGATATTGCCGACCCTTGGTACAGTGGTAACTTTGATGCTACTTATGAAGATGTGGTGGAGGGGTGTGAGGCGTTGCTGGAGGAACTGCTGGGGGAAAGCCTTTCATAGATTTTGGCAAGTCCTTTCGCGGCATGTTGCGGAGCAGTGAAATGGGATTGCTTGGGAACAGTCCAATGCGTTCACGGTAATTGTGGATGACCTGGCGATAGAGATTGCCCAGGAATCCCAGGGGGATGTGGATATCATGTCGGATGCCGTGGGCAAAATGGGAAGAATTCTCGATATGGTGGAAAAGAATGTGCAAATTTCCCGGAATACTAAGCAGGTGTAAGTGGAAACCCTTGCCGCGAAGTGTGCGGCAGGGGTTTTTGCGTATAGGAGACTGCTTGAGTTTCACACCTTTTAGTGGTTGAAACCTTGGATGAAATCATGTAAAATAAAACATACAGTATTCTCTAGACAGGGAAGGGAGCCTGCTGACAGCGCCAGGAATGCAGGCAGAGCGAGAAAATATATTAGATGGCGCAGAAATGGGGAAGATATGGCGGAGATGAAAGATGTTATTTTGAAGAAGTTTGCGGAAGTGTATGGGGAGGAGCCTGGAGCCAGGGCGTTTTTTGCACCGGGTCGGGTGAATCTGATTGGCGAGCATACGGATTACAATGGAGGACATGTATTTCCCTGCGCACTTACGATTGGAACTTATGCGGTGGCGAGGAGGAGAACGGATCGGAAGCTGCGCTTTTTTTCTATGAATTTTGAACATTTAGGGGTAATTGAATCCTCTCTGGATGATTTGAAGCCGAACAGGGAGGCTGGCTGGACCAATTATCCCAAGGGGGTAATGTGGGCATTTGGCGAGAGGGGGATGGAGATCCCCTGCGGCCTGGACATTCTTCTGAACGGAAATATTCCCAATGGTTCAGGTCTGTCTTCATCTGCCTCCGTGGAGGTGGTGACCGGATATATTTTGAGCGAGATGTTCGATTTGGGCGTGTCGAATCAGGATTTGGCATTGATTGGACAGTTTTCGGAAAATCAGTTCAATGGAGTGAATTGCGGGATCATGGATCAGTTTGCCATCGCCATGGGAAAGAAGGACAATGCGATTTTTCTGGATACGGCAGACTTGTCGTATGAGTATGCACCTATAAAGTTAGAAGGGGCTAAGATTGTGATTTCCTGTAGCAATAAGAAGAGGGGCTTGGGCAGCTCTAAGTACAATGAGCGCCGGGAGGAGTGCGAGACGGCGTTGAAGCAGATCCAGGCGGGCATGGGGATTGATGCGCTGGGGGATTTGACAGAGGAAGAGTTCGAGTCGGTGAAGATGGCTATCACTGACGAGGATTGCCGTAGGCGGGCAAAACATGCGGTTTATGAGAACCAGCGGACCATTCAGGCTGTTGCGGCTCTGAAGGCGAGCAATATTGAGAAGTTCGGGCAGTTGATGAATGAATCCCATATTTCCCTCCGAGATGATTACGAAGTGACAGGGCAGGAATTGGATACTCTGGTGGAGGAGGCTTGGAAAGTGGATGGCGTCATTGGATCCCGCATGACGGGAGCCGGGTTTGGCGGCTGCACCGTGAGCATTGTCAAGGATGAGGCCGTAGACCAATTTATAGAAAAGGTGGGGAGTGCTTATAAGGCTGTGATTGGCTATGAGGCGGACTTCTATGTGGTGGAGGTGGGTTCCGGTCCCTGTGAACTGTAATGCTGCGGGGAGGCAGGCTAGATGTTCAACTATGATTTTTATATTGCAGCCATTGTGGTGTTAGCAGTTTTGATTGCCTATTATTCCACGATGAAGATTACCAGGGACTTGGCGGCCAAGATATACGGGGTGCTTCTGGGGGTATCCATTATGGCCTGTGTCACGGATATGGTTTCAGGCGGGATACTGATGACCTATTTCCCGGACAATGTGCCCATGAATTATCTGGCTCAGATGATTAGCTGCTCGATTCTGCATCTTCTTCCCATGGTATTTTTCTATTATATGACAATCCTGTCCAGGAAATTTCAGAGGTTGCCCCGAAAATACTATTTTTGGGGGATCTTTGGACTGATTGAGCAGGTGCTGATTTACACTACGCCGCTGACAGGGTGGGTGTTTACATATTCTGCCCGGGAAAAATACGCCAGAGGCCCGCTGATTTGGATTCTGGTTGCGGTGGCGATTTTCTATATATTGAGTGCTTGCCTGGAGATTGTACTTCATGGGAGGGAGCAGGGGGGCAGGTATCGGTTTATCACGTTGGTATTTGTATCCAGCACGCTGGTGTGCATGCTGATACAGATGTGGAATCCCTACTATGTGCTGCTGGGGGCATCTACGGCGGTAAATTGCCTGATTATGCAGTTGGCACTGTACAATCCCAGATTGGTGGAGGAAGCAAATCAGAAGGAAATCGAGGCCAGAAAAGAGGCGGAGGAGGCCAATCGGGCCAAGAGCAGTTTCTTGGCCAATATGTCCCATGAGATCCGCACTCCCATGAATGCCATCTGCGGCATGGCGGAAATTCTGGGGAAGAGTGATTTGCGACCGATTGAGAGGGATTATGTGCGGACGATTCAGGAAGCCAGCCAAAGCCTTTTGCACATTATTGATGATGTGCTGGATTTCTCTAAGATTGATGCGGACGAGATGGAACTGGTGGAGGAGGATTATTATTTTGACCAGTTGATGATGGGCGTGGAGGATATCATTGCCGCCAGATTGCAGGAGAAGACGATTCGCTTTGAGATTAATATGGGGGATCCGCTTCCCCAGGTGGTTCGAGGCGATAAGATGAAGGTTCATCAGATATTGATCAATATT